>JAQXSU010000168.1 GCA_029219125.1 Bacillota bacterium | reverse complement strand
CAGCGGGCAGATCTGCCCTTCAATTTTCTCGCTGACAGGCCCGCCGGCTACAAAAAACAGATCCGACGCACCGTCATGAACTGCTCTTTTCAGGTATTCCATCAATTCTCCCATGTATTTTTACTCCTCCTGTTCTGCTTCTCCATCCCACAGATTCAGCGTATCTTCACTTTCCCAGCTGATCGTCGATACGATTTTCCACCGGAGAATTTCGTATTCGCTCTTTTCCTTATTTATGCTGACTTTCACTTCCAGTTCCTGTGTGTCGGAAACCGGACAGGAATAGATAAATGTCGTGTTCTCTTCCGGCTTTCCATTGTTTTCGGAAATACACGTCACGCCGTTCGGTATCGTTCCGCGCCGCAGACTGTTCAGGATTTCCTCTGCCCTGCAATCTGCCGCATACCGTGCCTGCACCGCCGCATAAGACTGCTCTGCCAGACGGCAATCTGCCTGCACGGAGGAAATCGATAATACTGCAAAGATACTCATGCACAAAACGGTGAATACCGTGATCAGAGAACACTCACCTATGGCCGAAAACCCTTTTCTTTCCCAATCGTTCCGCTTCATGGCAATTCCTCCTGCCAGCAAACAGGAAGCGAAATCTGCAGACTGCCATCTGTTTCACGAACCTGGATCTCCGCCTTTCCTAATCCCGGGATTCCACTGTCCATACGGACAGCAGCCAATGTCATTCCGTTCTCAAGCTCCATGCGGATCTCTGGCTGCGTTCCATTCGGTAAGCCGGCTTCCGGCCAGTTTCCTTCCATGTTTCTGATTTTCTCCGCAAAATTCTGTGCCTGCTGCATGGCCTCATCTTTTCGCTCCACTGCGTTCATCTGCCGGCCAGCCCATGAAAAAATCTGCAGACAGCATGCAGAGGCCGCTGAAAACACCAGGAGCATCACAAGGAGTTCTGTCAGGATCAGGGATGTTCCGTTTTTCATTCTCTTTCCTCCCCACCGCTGTGCATGCAGATATCTGCACAGACCTGTGTTCCGTCCGAAAGATCCGCTTTTATCGTCAGAAGATTTCCATCCTGCGAAATATGCATTTGATTGGCCTCCAGTATTTCCGTACCGGCATCCGGATCCGGCGTACCAGACGATTCTGCGAAATATTCGCGCATCCAGCCGCTGCTGCAGTAGATCCATGTGGAATAGTCTTCCCCTTCTATGGATTCCGTCAGTACCAGCGCATCTTCCCCTCCCAGTGTTCCGGTCGAGATACATCCTGCTTCGTCCATCTGCTGTATTTTCCACTCCAGATACTGCCCGCAGGTTCTCCGCTCCCAGGCTTGTTCACCGCTCTGAGAGATTTTCTGACAGAATGCCGCGGAATACAGAAGCATGGCTACTGCACAAAAGGCAAAAATAAGAAAGGCCAGCATGACGCCCGCAGATGCCATATAACTCTCTTCCTGTTTTTTCGCCTTGTCACATTCCATTTCCTTCATTGCCTCCGCATTGCCCACCTTTTTCCAGGACTGTGATATCCGGCATGAGGTTCGCACCGAACACGTCGTAATATACTTGATACATTTTCTCGTCAAAGTGCAGTCCGTACCGATCTTTCATGTATTCCAGGTCAGGGGGATACATTCCCTCTGCCGCGTAACAGGTTAAGGCTGTCTTCCGCACCGTTTCTTCCAGCTGTATACGGGCCAGGCCGCTTCGTCCCCGCTCGATGCCGGACAGAACCATGACCGAAATCAGAAACACCGCCAGCAGTATCAGCGGCATGAAAAACCGCGCAGCATTCTTCCTTCTATTTCTCATAGGTGCCTCCTCCCGCTTCCCTGCCTCATGCGAGCACCGGCAGGAGCTGAACCAGAGGAAGCATTACCGTCAGAAGAATCAGGCCAGTCAATACGGAAAGTGTCAGAACCAATGCCGGTTCGATCCGGCCGGACAGTTCATCCAGTGCAGCACTGCTTTCTTCCCGCATCCGCTCTGCAATTTCAGACATTGCAACTTCCCCGCTTCCGCTGCGAATCCCCGCTGCCAGCATACGTGAATCCGTGCGGCTCAGCAGACCACACTGCCATGCAGCCTGTGCCAGTGCTATTCCCTTCGCAAGCTCTTCCTCGCAGGCGCGGCAGCATCGGCTGACTGCAGGAACATCTTCCAGCAGATTTTCTGCCAGAATCAGTGCTTCTTCCACCGGAAAACCACTTTCCATAGCCATCGCCAGAACCTGCGCCGCAGCCGCACGGTTCACTGCACCGCAGACACCGCGTCCACCAAACCGATTTTTCCATGCCTTTTCCACTGCTCCCCGAAATTTCGCACCGGAAGAAAAGAAGAAAAGAAAAATCGCTGCCAAACCGGCTGCGGCACAAATCAGAGGCAGACACTTCTCCACTATCTGTCCCAAAAGCAGAAGGCCTCCCGCTGCGCCGCCAAGCTGGCTGCCCAGCTGCCGATATACCTGATCAAAGACCGGAAGCACCTTTGTGAGCAGAATTACTACCACTGCCATCATAATCAGCAGCAGAATCGCAGGATGCAGCAGTGCAGTCCGGAGTCTCCGCTCCATGGAAAGCCGGTTATCAAAGTAATCGGCCACTGATTTCAGTGATTCTTCCAGCCGTCCGGTCTTTTCCCCTGCTTCCAGCATGCCTGAGACATAAAGCGGAAAGCAGCCGCTCTCTCTGACGCAGACAGAAAGAGGCTTTCCGCAGTCTGCCTCTTTCATCATATCCCGGAAGGTATCTCCCGGATCAGTTTCAGTTTCTTCCTCTGCCAGCAATGCAAGTCCCTCTGCAAAACCGATTCCTCCATGGAGAAACATGGACATGCGCAGACAGAAATCTCGTATTTCCTCGTTTGTAAATTGTTCTTTCATGGCGTTCCTTATCCATCTGAAAATGTTTATCAGTAAAAATACTTCGCGGTATAGTTCTTTCCGTTTCCGATATATTTCATCACAGATTTGCTTTTATTGCCGGTGGATGCAAACGTCGGATCCATGCGTTTCCAGCTTGCCCCGTCGAAATAGATCACATCGTCAACCCATCCTTTGCCATCCACCCACACACTGATCCATGCATGGTACGTTGTGCCGGCATACCCGATGACAAGCTTGCACGGTATCCCCTGACTGCGAAGCATTCCGGTCATAAGCGCAGCATAGTCAAAGCAGATTCCCTTCTTATTTTTCAATACACTGTCCAGATTCGGCACATATCCGCTTTGCACGGTCTCTGCTTTCTTTTTATCATACTTTATATTTTTAACAACATAATTGTATACTGCATCTACCTTGCTCAGCACTTTCTTCTTTTTCTTAGTCAGGCTGGCAGCTTTCGCCACTGTTTTCGGTGCTTCGGCGAAATTTACGTACTGGTTTGAGCGGATATACGGTCCGAATGCATCCTTCAGCTGAACCTCACAGGAAAGGGTTGTCTGAACAGAGTATCTGGAGTCAGAAATGTTTTTCAGAACCAGTATCTGATAGGTTCCGTCTCCATCTGTCAGCGGGAATGTTTCCCATTTCTTCGGTGTCAGATTGTATGTGTACACGGTTTGCGGTCCCTTTACCTGCACCTTCAGTTTCTTGTCTGTGCTTTCGGTAAATTTCACCATTACGTATCCGTCCGTTACGTTGGAGTAATCAATCACAGCACCGCCTGCCTGCATCGTTTTCTCACCGCTTGCCTCTGTCACGGCACCTGTAGTCACCGCAGCCGGTGATGAAGAAAGCGACTTCGCCTCGTTGCTGGTATCCGGTGTGCCTGCCATCGGAACGAGTTCTTCCTCTGCAAGAACAATCTCTCCCTGTTGGATACTGTTTTTATCCATAAATGCAAAAGCATCAGCCTGCATGAAACATGCCGCAAGCAAAGCAATGGAAACAACTGTTGCAGTTAACATTTTTCTGCGTGTTTTCATGGTAACAAATTTCCTTCCTGTTCCTTTTTATTTTCATTTTTTGCTTAAAACTGTAACTTTTTTGTATTATAACACATACTAATTACAATTTCAACATTGAAAAATAAAATCTTTTATGTTAATCTGATTACAGTTAGTCAGAATGTCATATTCTATTCGGAGGTAGATAAGGATGAGCCAGGAAAAAAAACTGAACATCCGGATGCTGGGCAGTTTTTCTCTGACGTGGGAAGGGAACACCGTCTGTGAAGAGGACAGCCGTTCCCGGAAAATGTGGCTGCTTCTCGCACGTCTGATTTATTGCCGCAGACGGCATGTTTCCCAGGAAGAACTGATCAAACTGCTGTGGGAGGACGAAAAGGACATTGTGAACCCGTACGGTGCACTGAAGACAACACTTCATCGTCTCCGCACGCAGTTAAGTGCTTTGGAAATGCCGCAGGAACTGATTTTGCGTAAAGAAGGTTCCTACGCCTGGAATACAGAGATTGCTCTGGATTGTGATATGGAACAGTTCGAACAATTTTGCGAAGAATCTCATTCTGAGGAAGATGAGGAAAAAAAGCTGGAGCTGTGCCTGCAGGCGCTGGAACTGTATCAGGGTGATTTTCTTCCCCGCCTGTCTATGGAAGCCTGGGTGGTACCTGTTTCTGCCTATTTCCATAACCTTTTCCTTGAAACGGCGGAAATATCCCTTTCACTCCTGGAAGAACGCGGTCGTTTTGAAGAGGTTATTCCTATCTGTCAGAAGGCGCTTTCTCTTGAACCGTACAGTGAATCGCTGTACTGCCATATGATGCGCAGCTACGTTGCAATGGATCAGAGGGATGATGCGGTTTCTGCTTATGAGCAGCTGAGTCATTTGCTTTTGGAAAATTTCGGTGTAATGCCTTCGGATGAAACGCGAAAAATCTATCGCGAAATCATGTGCCGCAGCAATGATCAGATGGTACCGATTGATATCATCCGCGAGCAGCTGCGTGAAGAAAATCCGCTGCCCGGTGCACT
>JAQXSU010000167.1 GCA_029219125.1 Bacillota bacterium | reverse complement strand
CTTTACACGGTATCCGTCAGTTCTATACATAAATTATCTCCTGTTCCGAAGTCTGATATTGAAGAAATATCACATTCCTGCTAAGAAAGTGTTAACGTTTATATATACATTCTACTATATTCTTACACAAAATACAAGGTGTCAGTCGAGATTCTTGCCTGGCAGTCCAATTTATGGTATACTGAAAGGCAATGAAAGAAAGGTGAGGGTGCTCCGATGAAATACCAGCTGATCAAGAAAGATGCATATAAAACCAGTCGCTGGACCGGCGGGGAAACGAGGGAAATGGCCATCTGGCCCGCCGGCAGCCAGTACCTGGAACGGAACTTTATCTGGCGTCTGTCCTCTGCCACCGTGGAGCAGGAGGAAAGCGATTTTTCCAGTCTGCCCGACTATGACCGGGTCCTCATGGTGCTGGAAGGCGAGGTGGTGCTGAGCCACGAAGGACAGCGGGTGGCCAGACTGAAGGCCCTGGAGCAGGACCGGTTCGACGGTGCATATAAGACCCACAGCTTCGGCAAAATCACAGACTACAATCTGATGGTCCGCAAGGGGAACGAGGGATATCTGGATCTTTTGTACCCTGCGGAAACCGCCGCTGCCTGCGGATCGACCTATCCCACCGAAAAGCCGCTGGCAGTCCATGCTTTGTTCTGCCGGGAAGGGTATTTCGTAGCAAACTTCAGCGGGCAGACGGTCATGGCTTCGCCGGGCGAGCTGCTGGTCATGGAATTCGGGGAAGGAGAGCAGCCGGCTTATACCATCATGGGTGAGGGCACGGTGATTCGGGCCCAGGTGTACTTCGATGCGATGAAGGGACAGCTGGCAGCTGAGGAGATTCCTTCCGAAAAAGCCACCTTCGATGATTTCAAGGCCTGCGTGTATCTGGCCAACGTCCAGTTTCGCGCCGCCAAATATATTCTCCCGAGCCTGAAGAGGACCTGGTTTGATCAGGCCCTTTCGAAGGCCATCCAAAAAGTAGAAAAGCTTTATCTCACCGCTGCAGCCTTCCTTATCGGAGCTCTGGCAATCTGCATCCCTATGGCGATGACAGCGGAAACCTGGCAGGTGTTTGCTGCCCTGGCAGTCTGGGTCCTGGCAGACATTTTCGTGGTTTCCCCGCTGATCTATCTGCCGTTCATGCCGAAGCCGGTTCGGAAACATATCAAGGATGTGGACAAGCTGACACCGTATGAGCAGAAGGTGCGGGAAGAGGAACTGAAGTCCAACCCGCAGCTGGAAAAACTCCTGAAAAAATACAAGAACAGCGGCCGCAACCTGCCGCAGTAAATATGCCCAACCCACCCGCAGGGAGAGTTTTCGGAAAGAATCTGAACTTTTTTCGCAAAATTTTTTCTCCCGGCGGGATTTTTTTCGTCTGGGCCGGGTATTATGGGTGAAAGCGCTTTCAGAGAGAAGAGGTATCGCAGATGAAAAACGAAAAAGAGTTTACCGCTCTGGCCGAAACCTATATGGATATGATCTACCGGATCGCCCTGCACGTGGTACAGCGCCCGGAAGACGCAGAAGACGTGACCCAGAATGTTTTGCTCCGTCTGTACCGTTCCGGGCCGGACTTCGACAGTCCGGATCATGCACGGCACTGGCTGGTCCGGGTGACGGTCAATGAGGCAAAACGCCTGGTCACCCTGCCCCACCGGAAACGGGAAACGGGTATGGAAGACATGGCTGCAGAGATCGCAGCGGAAAGCTTTCCGGAGGCAGACAGCCTGCACCGTGAACTGTTTCAGGCGGTGATGGATCTGCCGGTGAAATACCGGCTGCCCATGTATCTGTACTATTATGAAGGCTATGCGGTCCGGGAAATCGCCGGGGTCACGGGAAGCCTTCCGTCCACGGTACAGACCCGGCTGGCCAGAGGACGGGAGAAACTGAAGAATGTTTTGGGGGAGGAATGGAAATGAAAACGGAAGAAAGCAAGATGAAAGAAATGTACAGAGAGACCTTTGTCCGGGTGCACACGCCGGAAGGGGTGCGGAGCCGGATTTTGAATACCGACGCGGACGCTGCCGCAGCCGAAAGCTATGTGGGCAGCCGCGCAGGGAGCTGCACAGGAAGCCGCGACACAAGCCGCCGCACAGGAGGCCGGCGCAGATTTTCCATGGTGATGGCAGCCTGCCTGCTGGTGGTGCTGGTCAGCGGAACCGCTTTGGCAGTGTCCAGCGGCGACGGCCTGAAAAACTGGTTTGAAACCAACTGGAAATCCTGGAACGGTCAGGAACTTGGGGAAGAGCAGACGGCCGTCATCGACAGCCTGACCACGCCGCTGGGCGTGAGCCAGACCGTGGGCGATGTGACCGTGACCGCAGACTCCATCGCCTACAGTGACGGATATTTCTGGATTATGCTTTATGCAGAAGGAGTAAAGATGGATTCGGATGAGGCATATGGATTTGCGAAAAGCAAAGTGGAGGTTCAGTCCGAAACCCTGGAAGATCTGTCCTGGGGCTGGGGCAGTATAACGGATGCTTCCGGCGACGAAAACAGAGCCAGAATCCTCATTGACGGCCAGATCAATCCGGACTTGCTGCAGCAGGTTTCCGGTCAGGAGGCACAGTTCACCCTGAAGATGTCTGATTTCATGGAGCATCCGGCAGATGCGGATAAGCAGAAGCTGCTGCAGGACGGAGACTGGACCCTGGAATTCA
>JAQXSU010000166.1 GCA_029219125.1 Bacillota bacterium | reverse complement strand
CGCTCTCCTCCACCGCCAGATCGATGATCTCCTTGTCATAAAACGGAACCCCCAGTTTTTCCGCTACCAGCTTGCCGATGATGCGGCCGCCGCTTCCATACTCTCTGCTGATGGTCACTAATGGTCTCATACGTATCCCCTCCGTTTTCTTTTTTACTCTTCCACGAATGCGTTGTAGATGGCACGGATCGCCTTTTCGAAATCTTTGTTCTCCACGCCAACGATGATATTCATTTCGCTGGAGCCCTGATCGATCATGCGGACATTCACCTGTGCGTCAGCAAGGGCCTGGAACAGCTTGGCACTGGTTCCCGGCCGGCGGTCCATTCCGTGACCTACCGTGGCGATCAGAGAAATCTCTTCGATGACATCGATGCTGTCCGGACGGAGACGGCTGCGGAATTCCTCCAGCACTTCATCCAGCCGGCCTTCGATGCTGGCACCGGACATGACAACCGATACGGTATCGATGCCGCTCGGCAGATGCTCGAAATTGATATCATAGTCATCCAGAATTCCCAGAATTCTGCGGACAAAGCCTCGTTCACTGCTCATCATGTTTTTATACAGAGCGACGACCACGAAGTCCTTGCTGCCTGCAATACCGGTGATGACCCGGTCTTTGATGCCGTAGCGAGCCACATCATCGGTAATCATGGTGCCTGGATCTTCCGGATGATTGGTATTTCTGATATTGATTGGCACATTGGCCATTCTGGCAGGGAAGATGGCATCCTCATGAAGCACGCTGGCACCCATATAGGAAAGTTCCCGCAGTTCCTTGTAAGAAATCACGTCAATCTGCTTCGGATTCTTCACGATCCGCGGGTCTGCCATCAGAAAGCCCGATACATCCGTCCAGTTTTCATATACATCTGCGCCGACGGCTCTTGCCACCAGGGAGCCGGTAATATCGGAGCCGCCTCTTGAAAAGGTGCGGATCTTTCCGTCCGGTCCGGTGCCGTAGAATCCCGGAAGCACTGCGCGCTCATGTTTTTCCAGTTCAGCCTTCAGCGCTTCATTGGTTTCTTCTGCCAGCAGCTTGCCCTTGGCATCAAACCGGATCAGACCTTCCGTATCCACGAAATCATATCCCAGGAAGGCTGCCACCAGAATCGCATTGAGATATTCTCCCCGGGATGCTATGTAGTCGGCAGATGGATTCTTTTTCAGATTTTCCCGGATCTTATCGAAGTAAGGACTGAAATCCAGGTCAATGCCCAGATTGATCTCCACTGCCATGAACCGGTCTGCCACCACCTGAAAAATCTGATCATACGGCAGATTGTGCTCCAGGTGTGTCTTGCACAGATACAGAAGATCTGTGATCTTGTTATCTCCTTCAAACCGCTTGCCCGGTGCGGATACGACGATGTACCGCCGGTCCGGGTCCGCATTTATGATATTCTTCGTTTTCGTAAGCTGAATTCCGTCTGCTACCGATGAGCCGCCGAATTTCGCGACTTTTATGCCCATATTTTCTGTCCTCCTCATGGTGCTGTAAATAAATCGTTAATAGACACATTATAGTATAAACTTTGTCCTATTTCAACAAAAAAGACTGACTATCCGCAGATTTTCTGTATTCTCTCCACAGCCTCTCCGATCAGTTCCGATGTGGATTTTCCGCCTGCTCCGATGACAATATTATTGCACTTATTGACCGGCAGAAGGAGCTTCACCGCATCGCTGCTGCCCACTGCGGCGGCCATGGCCGGCGTGATTTCTCCCAGCAGTGAATCCGCAATGACCATGCCCACCGGTCCTGCGATGATATCCGCATGACGGACTGCCACCAGCACCGCATTTTCTCCGGTTGCACCCTGATGGGCACCGGCCTTCAGCATACTGGATGTGGCGATGCTGTTGGTTCCCACCGCCGTGATCTCCGCATCCGGCACTGCCTTTCTTATGGCATCCACCAGCTGTTTCCCCAGCAGGCCGCCCTGCCCGTCGATAATCAGAATCTGTTTCGTCATTTGCCGTTACTGTTCCTTTCTGTCGTTCTTGTCGTTCTTGTCGTTCTTGTCGTTCTCGTCATTCTTGCCGGTTTTACCATCTCTGTCCCGCATCTTCTTCAGATCATCAAATAAGGCTTCGTCCAGAAATGCCTGAGCCTCTTCCAGTTCTCCCTCATTTTCCAGTTCAAGGATCTGGGTCACCCAGATGGATTTCCGATACCAGCTCTTGTTGATCCGCTCGAAAACCGCCCGGTTGCATCGGGTGGCCAGAGGTCCGGCCTGAATCAGATAGATCCGCGTAATCAGTCCTGCGTTGATGCTTTTGATTTCCACCACGCACCGGCTGAGCCCTGCTGCCGCCACAGCAGCCCGCAGGTCATCCGCCACATACTGACACATGGTCCTTCTTCCTTCTCCGTCACAGATAAAGTAGAAGGCCACTGCCGCCACCACCGCCAGAACCGTTGCGGCAATCGTTCCAAATGACTGCTCCGTTCCCATGTACATCAGCAGCCCCATGGGCAGTCCCGCCCACCGGATCCGCTTCATCATTGTGACTCTTTTTTTCGCAGTTTCCATATTGCTTTCTTTTCCTACTCCTCAATCTTATTTCTATCAATATTATATGCCACAAAATCCGCCGTTGCAATCATTCTTTTCCCTGATTTCATACGGTTCCGGCTTTTTCATCTTTTCTTTTTCAGAAGAAAATGGTACAATAGAAACAGCAGCTTCAAAGCAGCTGCCAGAAAAACCTGAGACGGAGGAATATCGTATGAAATTAGCGAAACCGCTGAATAAATATTTTGACCATACTCTGCTGAAGCCGGAGGCCACTCGTGCACAGATTGAAAAGCTGTGCCGCGAAGCACTGGAATATGATTTCTACGCAGTCTGCGTGAATACCTGCTATGTGGCTGACTGTGCGGACATGCTGAAGGATTCAGACGTGAAAGTTGCTGCCGTGGTGGGCTTCCCTCTGGGTGCCTGCACCACCGCTACCAAGGTCTTTGAAACAGAAGAAGCCTGCAAGGACGGTGCTTCGGAAATCGATATGGTTCTTAATGTGGGACTTTTTAAAGATGGACGCTATGATGACATCCGGGACGACATCCGGGAAGTGGTCACAGCCGCAGAGCAGTACGGCGCCATCGTGAAAGTGATCCTGGAGACCTGCCTGCTGACCCCGGCAGAAATCGAGGAAGCCTGCCGTCTGGCAAAAGACAGCGGTGCACATTTTGTAAAGACATCCACCGGATTCGGCAGCGGCGGTGCGAAAGCAGAAGACGTGGCACTGATGAAACAGACCGTAGGTCCTGACATGGAAGTAAAGGCCAGCGGCGGCATCCGCAGCCTGGAAACGGTTCTGGCCATGATCGAGGCAGGTGCAGACCGCATCGGAGCCAGCGCATCCGTGGCAGTCATGGAAGCCTACGAAGCCGGCGAAAAATAAGGAGGTGGCCCATGGGCGATAAAGGAATCAATCTGCTGAAAGCACTGTTCTTTCTCATCATCGGCATCGGCTCCATAATTCTGGCCCTCAGCGGCGGCGCCGGCACGAAAAAATATCCGTGGATCGGTGCAGCGCTCTGCTTCTTTGTGACAGTGAACTATGTGAAGAAGGCATTTGAACGCTGAGTGAAAGGCGAAGCAGATCAATCATACCAGAAAGAAAAGGACAGCTCGCAATGAACTGTCCTTTTACATTTCCATGTATTCATCTTATGTTGTTATCACTTGCGAATCCCTGGTGGACTCTGCGCGATTACAGCCCCGCCTGCTCTCTCAGGGCTGCAGCCTTATCGGTATGTTCCCAAGGCAGATCCACGTCGGTTCTGCCGAAGTGGCCGTAAGCTGCCGTCTGACGATAAATTGGCCGTCTCAGATTCAGGTCACGGATGATGGCTGCCGGACGCAGGTCGAAGTTCTTTTCCACCAGTTCTGCGATTTTTTCATCATCCAGCTTGCCGGTGCCGAAGGTGTCAACCAGGATGGAAACCGGCTTGGCCACGCCGATGGCATAGGCCAGCTGAATCTCGCACTTGTCTGCCAGCCCTGCTGCAACGATATTCTTGGCTGCATAACGAGCCGCATAAGTGGCAGAACGGTCAACCTTCGTAGGGTCCTTGCCGGAGAAGGCACCGCCGCCGTGGCGTGCAGCACCGCCGTAAGTATCCACGATAATCTTCCGTCCCGTCAGACCGGAGTCACCGTGAGGTCCGCCGATGACGAAACGTCCCGTCGGGTTTACGAAATATTTGGTTTCTTCATCCAGCAGTTCTGCAGGAACCACCGGTTTGATCACATGTTCCATCAGGTCTGCGCGGATCTGCTCCTGGGTTGCCTCCGGATCATGCTGGGTGGAGATCAGGATGGTGTCGATTCTCTTTACTTTGTCTCCGTCGTATTCTACGGTAACCTGGGTCTTTCCGTCCGGACGCAGATAGGAAATGGTACCGTCCTTTCTTACATCGGCCAGGCGCTTTGCCAGCTTGTGTGCCAGAGAGATTGGCAGCGGCATCAGTTCCGGCGTTTCATTGCAGGCGTATCCGAACATGATACCCTGGTCTCCGGCACCGATGGTGTCGATCTGGTCATCCAGCGTACCTTCCTTATATTCCAGTGCCTTGTCCACACCCATGGCGATGTCGCCGGACTGCTCGTCGATGGCAGACAGCACAGCGCAGGTGTTTCCGTCGAAACCGTATTCGCTTCTGTCATAGCCGATATCCAGGATCACCTGTCTTACAATCTTCGGGATATCCACATAGCTGCTGGTGCTAATCTCACCCATGACCATGGCATAGCCGGTGGTGGTAGTGGTCTCGCAGGCAACTCTGCCATACGGGTCCTGCTCGAAAATGGCGTCCAGAATCGCATCGGAAATCTGGTCGCAGACTTTATCAGGATGTCCTTCTGTCACGGACTCAGATGTAAATAATCTTCTCATTGTGTTCCTCCTTACATTATAATAACCTTTTGTCTCTATCCTTACCCTCTGCAGTGCGGCGAAGCCAGACCGAAAAAAACCTCTCTGTGAAAGAGAGGTTTGTCAGTTTCGCCGAAGCTGTCTTCCTCATCTTTCAGAAATACATTTCTGTAGGATTTAGCACCTTTTCTACTTTTCTCCGGAATCATGCAGAACTGCACATGCATCGGTGAAAGCACCTAGGTTGCCGGGCGTCTTCGGGCCTATTCCCTCAGCCACTCTTGATAAGGACTATTTATTTACATACAGATTTATTATATCGCTTTTTTTCCGTTTGTCAACACATTTCGGCTATTTTTCTTTATTGCTCTCGACGAACCGCTTGATCTTCTTGCCCGTGGTCTTCTCAAAATCCTCACGGCGCACGTTGATTTTCTTTATCTTTTTGAACAGCGGCAGGGTTTCGTTCAGCCGATCCACTTCTTTCCAGAGCAGTGCTTCCACTTCTGCCGGATCTTCCGCTTTCTCTTTTCCCAGCACCGCTTCCACTTCCTCCATGTCCGGTTTGATGGTTGCCGCGATCAGAGTATCGTTAGAGGATCCTTCCTCCGTCTTGCTCCAGACCATGGATTCTGCCACATATGGAATCTTCGACAGCAGGTATTCCAGTTCCTCCGGGAATACGTTCTTGCCGTTGGCTGCGATGATCACATTCTTTTTCCGTCCCGTAATATAGATGAAGTTTTCCTCATCCACATAGCCCTGGTCTCCGGTATGGAACCAGCCATCCTTCAGCACCTTCTCCGTTTCCTCCGGCATATTGTAATAGCCCAGCATCACGTTCGGCCCCTTCAGGCAGATTTCGCCGATGCCGTCTTCATCTTTATCCACGATCTTCACTTCCATTCCCGGCAGCAGATGGCCTACGGAAGCATTTCGCATTTCCTTATGACGGTCCGGATTCAGTGCCGCCATCGGTGCACACTCCGTCAGGCCGTAGCCCTGCACGGCGATGAAGCCCAGATCATTGAAAAACTGCAGGATGGCCGGATCGATGGCCGCACCGCCGGAGATCAGTACCCGCATTCTGCCGCCGAAGACCGCATAGATATCCTTCAGCAGCTTCCGGTTCAGATCCAGACCCACCTTACTGGTAACCTTATTGGCCGTCATGACTTTTTTTACCAGGCCTTCTTTTCCGCTCTTGCGGATGTTTTTCATGATATTCTTATACAGGCTCTCCAGGATCAGCGGCACCGCCAGAATCATGGTCGGCTTCACTTCCTGCAGATTCTTTACGATGTATTTCAGTCCCTCGCAGTAGGCGATGGCTGCTCCCTTGTACAGCGGCATCAGGAAGCCGCAGGTGCACTCATAGGTATGATGCAGCGGCAATACAGAAAAGAAGATGTCCCAGGTATGCACCTTCAGGATCGTCGGTGCGCTCATCAGGTCTTCACAGATATTTCTGTGGGACAGCATGACGCCTTTGGCGATGCCGGTAGTTCCCGATGTGAACAGCAGCACGCTCATGGCCTCCGGATCGATCTTCGCATCCAGAAAGATACGGATTCCTTTTTTCACCATAGCTTTTCCTTCTTCCACCAGCTGCTTCCAGGCGAAAATACCGCCTTCTTCTGTTTCTGCATTGAGGTTTACCAGCATCTCCAGCGGTGTATCCCCGCTCTCCTTCATCATATAGAAGGTGTCCTCGAACTTCTTCGTAAACAGCACGGCCGAAACCTCCGCTTCGATGACCAGCTGTTTCAGTTCCGCCATTCCCAGCTCCTTATCCAGCGGCACCACGATGCCCGTACCGCAGACGACCGCCAGATAGCTGGTGGCCCACTGGTAGCAGTTTTCGCCGATCACTGCAATCCGCTTCCCGGACAGACCGTGCATCATCAGTGCAGTACCAAGCCCGTTGATATCTTCCATGGCCTGACGGTAGGTAATGCTCTCATACGGCTGATTCTTTTCAAACCGCTGCATGAAAGCGGTGTTGTCTGCATACATGGACGTGCTGGTTTTCAGCATCTGCTTCAGGTCCGTAATGGGCCGGCTTTCTTTATAGACCACATACTTGTCTTTGCTCTGATTCAGCGCCGCAATGGTAGCTTCCGCCTGTTCCATGGCGCTCCGGTTCTGTGTTGCACTCATCTCTGAAATCCCCCTTTATTTCATCTGTTTCATTCATTTATTTCATCCAATCCCCGCAGCCGCTGCACCGGTTCTGGATTTCCTGCACCAGCATGGAGGAATGATACCCGTCAGCAACCGCATGATTTACGAAGAGAGAGAACGGGAGCATATATTTCCTCCCGTCCAAATCGTACCTGCCGAAGGTGATCACCGGGAAGTACATGGGCCCCGGACCCGGCGTATCGTGACCGATTCCTGTGAAATGCACCCACGGTACGCAGGAGACCGGCGTATAGGCGTCCGGCCGGCCCGGTTTGGCTTTGATTCCCTTCACATCCCGATAGGTTTCCATATCCTGTACCGCAGCCTGGTAGAACGTTTCAAAATCCGGGTCAAAGGCGGTCCAGATGTCGGAAAATGTCTTATCATCCCCATGAAAGATGGTATAGGACGGATGGCATACGTCGTAATATCCAAGCTGTTTGTCTGCATCCAGCGCCATGCGGAAGGCCTCGCTGCCATCCCAGTTTCCGTTAATCGCACCCATGATCACATGAATCATGGACGGATAAAACCGGTGGCCCGTCTCCCTGCAGCGTTCGACCAGTTTGGTCACATCAATCTGGACGTTTAGCTGGTAGCTGGTACGTATTTTTTCCGAGTAGTACTGAAAATGCTCCCGGCGGGGCCAGGTCTTCATATCGATTCGATGAAATGCCATCTTCTGTCTCCTTCTTCCTTTCCTTTCCTTTCGTTTCCTTCCCGTTGTTTCCGAATTGATATCCGGTTACTGCCGATTCAGTGCTGCCCCCACCAGTCCTACGAAGAGCGGATGCGGACGGTTCGGCCGGCTCTTGAATTCCGGATGGAACTGAACACCCACATAGAAATCGTTTCCCGGCACCTCCACGGTTTCCACGATGTATCCGTCCGGCGACGTGCCGCTGATGACCAGTCCGGCGTCCTCAAGCTGTTTGCGGTAATCATTGTTGAATTCATATCTGTGGCGGTGGCGCTCATGAATCAGCTGGCTGCCATAGCAGGCTGCCATCTGGGTGTCTGCCGCGATTTTGCACGGATATGCCCCCAGGCGGAGCGTGCCGCCTTTATTGATCTCATCGTTCTGATCCGGCAGAAAGTCGATGACTTTATGCTGTGAGGCCGGGTCAAACTCGCCGGAATTGGCATCGGCAAGTCCCAGCTTGTGACGGGCGTATTCAATGACAGCGATCTGCATGCCCAGGCAGATGCCCAGATACGGCAGATTGTTTTCCCGACAAAATCTGGCCGTCACGATCTTTCCTTCGATGCCCCGGTTTCCGAAACCGCCCGGCACGATGACGCCCTGACAGTCTGCCAGGATGTCCGCCACGTTTTCCTCATTGACCGTTTCGGAGTCGATCCACTTGATGTTCACGAAGGCTTCGTGTTTGTATCCGGCGTGACGGAGTGCTTCAGCCACAGACAGATACGCGTCATGAAGCTGCACGTACTTGCCCACCAGTCCTATGGTGACCTTTTTCTTTCTGTTTCTGACCGATTCCAGCATGGCTTCCCATTCTGCCATATCCGGCTGCGGCAACTGGGAAAGGCCCAGCTCCCGGCAGACCACATCAGAAAATCCCTGGCGTTCCAGCATCATCGGTGCTTCATAGAGAATCGGCACTGTCATGTTTTCGAACACGCAGTCTCTCTTCACATTGCAGAAGAGGGCGATTTTGTTATATATGGAATCGTCCAGAGGTTTATCGCAGCGAAGGACCATGATACCCGGCATAATGCCCATGCCTCGCAGTTCCTTGACGGAGTGCTGTGCCGGCTTGGTCTTCAGTTCTTCCGAACCGCTCAGGTACGGCACCAGACATACATGGATGAAGAGGCTGTCCTGCGGTCCCACCTCCAGTGCCACCTGTCGGATGGCTTCCAGAAACGGCTGGCTCTCAATATCGCCGGTGGTGCCGCCGATCTCCGTAATGACCACGTCGGCATCCGTCTTGCGGCCTACGGTATAGATAAACTCCTTGATTTCGTTGTTAATGTGCGGGATCACCTGGACGGTCTGTCCCAGGTATTCGCCGCGGCGTTCCTTATTGAGCACATTCCAGTAGACCTTTCCTGTGGTCAGATTGCTGTATTTATTCAGATCCTCGTCGATAAAGCGTTCATAATGTCCAAGATCCAGATCGGTCTCTGCCCCGTCCTCTGTCACATACACTTCCCCATGCTGGTAAGGGCTCATGGTTCCCGGATCCACGTTGATATACGGATCCAGCTTCTGGGCAGCCACCTTCAGGCCTCTGGCCTTCAGAAGCCGCCCCAGGGATGCGGCCGTAATGCCTTTTCCCAGTCCTGATACCACGCCGCCGGTCACAAAGATATACTTGGTTCTTTTCATTTTTTCACGCTCCTTCAATGTCAATCTGCTCAAACTGTCTGTTTCTGTAAAAAAAAGAGAAAGCGCCCTCTGGGATAGGGATACTATCCCTTCTCAGCGTGCGCTTTTATTTAATAACTTAATTATTATAGAAAAAAGTATATCCGTTGTCAATGAATTTATGACAGTTTTATGGCCATGAAACATGTATTTTTTATGTATCTTACAGTGCTAATAAAATTCCCTCTGAAGAAAATAATAAAGGCAGGAGGTGATATCAGATGCATAACAAATTCGCAGAACTCAGCCCGGAAGATATAAAGATTATCACAGAGGCGCAGTCAAAACTCAGCGACACTGCAGGCAGATCCATCGCATTGGTGGCTTACGAGGTATAAGAAATGTAATTCTCACTGCCGGTGCGGAATTCACGAATTCCGTACCGGCAGATATCCGGACAGAAAATGATACAGGATCCGATTCGTCGACCGGTTGATTCTTTCATCCTCCAGAAGCTGCGGAAACGGCTCCGACAGGCTGCACTCGCCGCAGATATCCACGCCGATGACCTGCTGGTGCTGAAAGATTTCCTGCAGGATCCGCTCCAGCGTAGAAACCGACATCTGTCCCTGGTTCCAGTTGGTCCTGGCCTCATACCGGTTCAGTACGTCCTTATCAATAGAAATATAGGCAGGCAGCTCCAGCCGCACCGAAGCAAAGGCCCGGTCCACCGTGTGGTTTTCGACTTCCTGCATGCTGATGCAGACCAGCTTTTCTTTCAATTCCGGCGGAATATCCGCCATGGTCTTCTCCGAAGGTCCGATGAGAATCAGCTGCTGCAGATTCGGATTGTTCCGCAGCTGTTCTCCGGCCCAGCTGCCGCAGCTGGTCAGCTCGTGAATCATCGGATACTGCATATCGTTATGATGGTCAAAAAGTACCAGAGAAAACGGAGACGGGATCTTCTCCAGAAAGAATCCCGTCACATAATGATAATTTCCGCTGTCAATGAAATGAATCCCGTCCGGTCCGCAGAAAGACAGCCGCCTGCGAATTTCTTCGGCTGCTTCCGGCGTGCAGTACATATCGGTGCCGGAAATATCCGACAGATCCAACCGGTACAGTCCATTTTCATCGTTTCCGGCATCTGCCGGATAAACATGACTGAAATCAAGAATAAGATTACTCATTTGACATTACGCATTTCATATTACTCATTTGAAAATATTTTACGCTTTTTCAGGACTTTATACAGCAGCCAGCCCAGCACGCCGCAGGAAATCACCTCGCCGATGCCCACCGTGACCACCAGAAACCAGTAGCCATCGGTCACGCCATATACATACATGAGTACGGGCGGTACGACGATGATATTGGCCAGAATCGGGAATACAGGCCCGAGCGCGGGGATTTTGCGCCCCACATAATGGGTGCCGAGAGCCCCCGCCAGGGTGGCCAGAGAGCCGAAGACGATGTCCCAGAGGGCACATCCCGTCAACAGGTTTGCAAGCAGACAACCCACAAACAGGCCGGGAACGGCAGCCCAGGTGAACACCGGAAGAATGGTCAGCGCCTCAGAAATCCGAATCTGAATGACGCCGCTGGCAAGTCCCAGCAAATTGACCAGATACGTAAGCAGCACATAAAGCGCTGCGATGAGACCTGCTGTAGTCAGGTCCTTCAGCGATCGTTTTTTGTTTTTCATGTTTTTTCTCCTTTAGTTTTGTTTTACGTGAGGAAGGTCTCGAACTCACGGGCAGGCGTCAGGCCCGTTTCTTACGGGCAGGCAACGCCTGATTTGCTTCGCAGGAAGCGCCTTCTGTATTTCAGCACAGCATAATCACTGATGCGGCTGACGTAAATCGGGTCGAAAATCCCCCCTGCAATGCCTACGATAAACTGGCCCTGCAGGAATTTCGTATAGATCATTTCGGCGGACAGGGCGGCTGAGGTCTGTTTCATCTGCTCCGTCTTGTTGACACGGTAGCCCTCCAGACTGTCGCCGTCTTCCACGATCTGGTCAATGAGCTCGTTAAACTGGCGGTCTGCCTCCACGAACTCCTCTCCGTCCATCATGGCCACCTGGATCAGGCGGAGAATGAAGACTTTCTCTTCTTCTGTCTCATAGGTATAACCATAGCTGAGGGCAATTTCATACACACTTTTCAGCACCATGGCGATAAACAGTGGTATATCGGGAATGCCGGCTCCCACCAGCCCCAGACCGATGCCCTCCACGCTGGATACCAGCAGGTTCAGCTTCTTGGCGGAGCTTGCCTGCTTCGTGAAGCTTCGGACGGAACGCTTGTCAGCCGAAAGTTCTGTGGCATAGGTGTTCACCTGAAAATTCTTCTCCCGTTTCCCCTTGTTATAGGTTTTCTCGATCACCCCGGTGCCCTTGTCAAAAATCACCTCAAATCCCTTAAAAAAGGCCGCATTTAACGTACCGGACAGCTTCTCGGGAACGAACCGGTCCAGCTTGTTGATGATGACGCAGGTGGGACCTGAGAGCCGTTTTTCCGTAAACTTCTTTTCTTTCTTCTTCAGGTCTTCCCATTCTTTTTCCCACGGTGATTTTCGTTTCCAAAGTTCCATTGCTTCCGCAGTCCTTCTCTAATTTTCCAGAATCCGCTCTTTCTCGTCATAGGTCATGACCAGGGTGACGAACGCACTCAGCAGCAGAATCGGCAAAACTTTCTTTTTCACACTCTTCTTCATCTTATTTTCCCCCTCTTTTCCCGGCAAAATACATCGTCCCGATGCCCCATATCGCCGGCTCTTTTCTTTTTCAGTATACCACGGCTCCGGCATAAATAAAAGAAAGAAAGGATATTTTTCACCGGAAGTTCACTTT
>JAQXSU010000165.1 GCA_029219125.1 Bacillota bacterium | reverse complement strand
GGAATTCATGAATACGGTACAGCGTGTACCCAGATCCACAGGGCTCTGAGAAAACAGCCCCACCGTGGCGAAATCCTCCACCTGCATATCGACAGACCGGGCATAGGTTTCGATGAAAGAACCGCAGCCGGAAGAACATGCCTCATTCAGCATGATATTATAAATTGCACCGTCTTTGATTTTCATGCACTTCATATCCTGGCCGCCGATATCCAGAATGAAATCCACACCAGGCAGGAACTTGTCCGCTGCCCGATAGTGGGCCATGGTTTCAATGATGCCCTCGTCAGCCTGAAACCCTGCCTGAATCAGTCCTTCGCCGTAGCCTGTCACTGTGGTCCTGCCGATAAAGCAGTCCTCCGGCAGCTTGCTGTATATGTCCGAAAGGAGTTCCCGTGTCGCTTCCAGCGGATTTCCTTCGTTATTTCTGTAGAACGAGTAAAGCAGATTGCCTTCTGTATCGATAAGCGCGCCCTTGGTGGTCGTAGAACCGGCATCGATCCCCAGCAAACAGGCACCATGGGCTTCATCCAGGGGTTTCCGCATGATTTTCGCTTTGTCATGACGCGCTTTGAATGCGTCATATTCCTCCTGATTATGAAACAGCGGCTCTACCCGCTTGGTTGCCATGCCTGCGATAGGATCGATATTCTGTATTTTATGTAAAATATCTCCAATCGGCACCGGTTCGCATTTTTCAGCCATATATGCTGCACCCAGGGCTACAAAGTATTTGGAATTTTTCGGGAAAAGCACCTGGTCTTCTGAAAGACCCAATGTCTCGATGAAACGCTGACGAAGTTCTGACATATACGTCAGCGGACCGCCCAGAAATGCCACATTTCCCTTAATTTTTCTGCCGCATGCCAGACCGCTGATGGTCTGATTCACCACAGCCTGGAAGATGGAGGCAGCCAGATTTTCGATCGGTGCGCCTTCATTGATCAGCGGCTGAATATCTGTTTTCGCGAAAACACCGCAGCGTGCCGCAATGGGATAAATCACCTTGTAATCCTTCGCCGCTTCATTCAGGCCGTCTCCGTCGGTATTCAGCAGAATTGCCATCTGATCTATGAACGCACCGGTGCCCCCTGCACAGGTTCCGTTCATTCTCTGCTCCACGCTTTTACCGAAGAATGTAATCTTAGCATCCTCGCCGCCCAGTTCGATGACCACATCGGTCTGTGGGATGATTTTCTCTACGGCAAGAGAACAGGTTATGACTTCCTGCTCAAATCTTGCCCCTATTTTTTCAGAAAGCGCCAGGCCTCCGGATCCTGTGATCACCACCTGAACCGGAATATTTCCGATTTTCCGGTTCAGATCCTGCAGCAGTTCTTCGACCTTTTCGAAGACACTGGACATGTGACGCTCATATCTTTCATATACTATCTCATTTGCTTCGTTCAGTAATACCAGCTTGACGGTTGTAGAACCGACATCAATTCCTAGTCTCATGCAATTATACCTCTTTTAATGTATCTAACAGTGATTACACCATTACATTATATATGAAATTTTGCTAAAACAGTGTTAAGATTCCTTAACACTTCTTCATGATAATTTAACAATTTTTTTAAAGTGTTTGATTTTTTCTCTTCCATCCTCTATAATCATATCCATGAAGACGATCATAAAAAAACGAACATGGAAAGCTATTTACAGGCTTTTGGACCGGGTTTCCCCGGTGGATTACGACTGCGGCAGCCTGTGCGGTGCCGCCTGCTGTCTCTGCGGCAGTTCTGCAGATAATACAGCAGAAACAGCGGATTCGACTGCGGACGGCTATGAAATGGGGATTTATCTGTACCCCGGCGAAGAAAAAATACATAATAAAAAGGACGACTGGCTCCTCTGGTCCTGTGAGCGGGCTGAAGATTACGAATTTCCGGATTCCTGGTTCGGAAACGTATATTTCGTACGGTGTAAGACGCCGCCTTACTGTCCGCGGGAAAAGCGGCCGTTCCAGTGCCGTACCTACCCACTGACACCGCATATCACCCAGGAAGGCATTCTGACTCTCATCAGGAATCACGAAGAACTGCCTTACTCCTGTCCTCTCATTGAGAATCACATGGATCTGAATCCCAGCTTCGTAAAGGCAACCTATACAGTATGGAAACATCTGCTCCGTGATCCGCTGATTTTCGATCTGGTGGAAATGGACTCCCGCCTGCGGGATATCTATGGCGAGGAACTGGAATACGAACAGCTGTAATCATCCTTTGCTTTAAAAAAGAGGCTTTTGCCTCTTTTTTTGTGTCTACATGTTCCTGATTTCCTTTTTATACAACCACCGGAGCACCAGCGCCGAATAGGTCAGACCGATGATCTCTGCCAGCGGGAAGGATGCCCAGGACAGGGTCACGCCGCCGATATGAATCAGAATATATGCCAGCGGAAGGATGCCGAACAGCTGACGAAGCAGCGATGCGTACAGACTCAGCATACCGTGACCCGTTCCCTGAAACAGTGTAGACGTCATAATGCCGAAGGCTGCCGGCAGGAAGCAGATACTGATGATTCGCAGTGCAGGGACGCCGATTCGCAGCATTTCATCGGAAGCGTCAAACATGCCAAGAAGAAGTTCCGGCAGTGTCTGAAACAGAATCAGTCCTACAGCCATAACACACATAGCCAGAAGCAGACCAAATTTATAGGTTTCCATCAGTCTGGCTTTATTTCTGGCACCGTAGTTATATCCCATAATCGGCATGGCGCCCTGATTCAGTCCGAAAACCGGCATGAACACAAACGACTGGATTTTAAAATATGCACCCAGTACCGCCACTGCCGTTGTGGAGTAGACTGCCAGGATCATATTATAAAAAATAAGCATGAAGGATCCAATGGCCTGCATGATTATGGAAGGAAAACCGACCTTATAAATATCTGCAACGATTCCCCAGTCCATTCGGAATCCTTTGATTTCAATTCTGACCAGGTGTTCTCCCTTGCACACAATGATCACACCAATCAGGAAACAGCAGAACTGGCCGAATACCGTTGCTGCTGCTGCACCTGCCACACCCATTTTCGGAAATCCCAGCAGACCGAAAATCAGAATCGGGTCAAAAATGATATTGATGATGGCACCAGTTAAGCTGCATATCATCGGTCCGACCATATTTCCGGTGGACTGCAGCACCTTTTCCAGCATAACCTGCACATTCAGGAACAAACTGCCAATGCAGACGATCTGCATATAGATCACAGCGGAATCAAAAATTTCCGTTCCTCTTTCCGCATAAGCCGAGACGAAATATTTTGTAAAGAAACATCCCAGTAAAAAGAAAACCAGATAGTTAAACAGACCGATGAGGATGCTGGTGCTTGCGGCCTGATCTGCCTTTTCCTGTTTATGTGCTCCCAGCAGCCGGGCGATCAGAGAATTAACACCTACGCCGCTTCCGACGGACAGAGCAATGATCAGCATCTGCACCGGATTCACGATGGATACGGCGGTGAAGGCATCTTCACTGATTTGGGCTACAAAAATGCTGTCAACAATATTATAAAGCGCATTGATGGTCATGGAAAGCATTGCCGGCCATGCCATGCTGAGCAGAAGCCTGCGAACAGGCATGATGCCCATCTTATTTTCTGTGGTTTTCTGGATTTCTGACATAAATACCTCTCTTTCGTAAAAAGATATTATACAACAACCTGTTTACAAATTCAAGATTTATGGTAAGATATTGTAGGGCTCTGCCCGCTGACTTTGCATCACAATAACGAAAGGAAAAAATATATGACAACCAGACTGGATGAAATACAGAAACGCAGAATTTTCGGCATCATCTCCCATCCGGATGCCGGAAAAACCACGTTAACCGAAAAGCTGCTGCTTCACGGCGGAGCCATTCGGGAAGCCGGTACCGTGAAAGCCCGGAGAAATGCCAAATTTGCTACCTCTGACTGGATGGAAATCGAAAAGCAGAGAGGCATCTCTGTCACCTCTTCGGTCATGCAGTTCGAATATGAGGGAAAAATGATCTCCATTATGGATACACCGGGTCATAACGATTTCGGTGAAGATACTTACCGTATCCTTACATCCGTGGACAGTGCAGTCATGGTCATCGACGGCGCCAAGGGTATCGAGGCCCAGACCAAGAAGCTGTTCAAGGTCTGCAGCATGCGTGGAATTCCGATTTTTACTTTTATCAATAAACTGGACAGGGAAACGAAGGATCCTTTTGATCTGGTGCAGGAACTGGAAGATGTGCTGGGTCTGCCATCCGTGCCTGTCACCTGGCCCATCGGCTCCGGTCTGAATTTCGAAGGTATTTACGATATTCTGAAAAATGAAGTCCATTTATATAAAGCCGGAAAGACCGTAACTCTTGGGCCTGATGGAATTTTCGGATCGGAACTGGAAGGCGAAATCGCAGGTTACAATCTTTCCGCCCTGCGGGATGAGATCGAACTGATCCAGGGAGCAGGCAATGAATTTGATATGGATGCCATTTCTGCAGGTAAACTGTCGCCTGTATTCTTTGGTTCTGCACTGGCCGACTTCGGTACGATTCCTTTTCTCGAACATTTCCTGGCCATGTCCCCTGCACCCGGTCCACGTAAGACAATCGACGGCGAGGTGCAGCCGACCGATGATTTCTTCAGCGGCTTTATTTTCAAAATTCAGGCAAACATGAATCCTGCGCATCGGGACAGACTGGCCTTCTTTCGGATCTGCTCCGGCACCTTCCAGCGCGGCATGTCTGTGACCTTATCCAGAACCGGAAAGGAAATGAAGCTGGCTCAGTCCACCATGCTCATGGCCAATGAGAGAGAAAATGTGGAAACTGCCATTGCAGGTGACATTATCGGAATCTATGATACAGGGAATTACCAGATCGGTGATACCCTTACCACGACGAAAGACCCTCTTTTCTTCGAACCGCTGCCTACCTTCCCGCCGGAATTGTTCGCCATGGTTTCTCCAAAAAACACCATGAAGGCCAAGCAGTTCCAGAAAGGTGTAGATCAACTGGCACAGGAAGGTGCCATTCAGGTCTATCGGAACCAGTATAACGAAGTGGTCATCGGCGCGGTGGGTCAGCTGCAGTTTGAAGTGTTTGAATACCGTCTGAAAAACGAATATAATGCAGAAATCCGCATGGATCGTCTGGATTTCAGCGTGGCACGCTGGGTGGATGTGGATCCGGATAACGTAGATGCCATTGAAAAAATCAAGGATGTGCTGGATTCCCGCACCATGCTGGTCTTCGACCATTTCCAGCGGCCGATTATTCTCTTTGCCAACCAGTTCACCCTGCAGTACTTCTCCGAAAAGCACAGCGATATCCGTCTGGTAGAAGCACTGGATGTGAAACAGTACTAAACGCAGTATTAACGAATCGAATCTCATCATAAAAAAACACTGAAAACCCGGAGTCTTCAGTGTTTTTTCATAATATGATCATGGGCGGAGCTGTAAGCCGGGTTCTGTATTAGACAATCATCTATCTCGACTTGCCATCGCTGACAAGCTCCAGCGGCCCACCTTCCGGGCAGGTGACGGGCAGCCACCTTCATCGCCCTATTCGGCCTTGCTCCGGGTGGGGTTTACACGGCCAGCATGTCTCCATGCTGCCGGTGAGCTCTTACCTCACCATTTCAACCTTACCACAGCCGTACTGTTTCGGCGGAATGTTTCTGTTGCACTTTCCCTATAGTTACCTACGCCAGACGTTATCTGGCACCCTTGCCCTGCGGAGCCCGGACTTTCCTCATATGCGGGAATCCGCACACGCGATTGTCTGCTCTGCCCATGATTATTTCTCAGAATTCTGGTTAAAACAGATATCCGACAAAAGTGATGGAATATGTAATCACAATTGCCGCGATCAATAATATCGCAATCACCTTTCCCAGAAACTTCTTATCCTTTGTTTTCTGTTTTTTCATACTCAAATCCCCCCTGCGCTGCCAGGCGCATCTGTATTCTGCGGCTCAATTACAGTGAACGGATTCCGGCAGTCAGCCGCTTCAAATACTTTGAGACCGGTTTCCCTGCGAAGCCATTCCGCCATGTTCTCTGTAAAGAGAATCTCTGATCCGTAATGACCGATATCCAGTACATTCATACCCATCTCCCGGGCAAGCTGTGCAGTATGATATTTCACATCTCCTGTCACGAACAGATCACAGCCGGCTTCGTAAGCCGTTTCCATAAATTCAGCTCCTGCTCCGGTACAGATTCCTACCTTTTCGACACGATCCATCATATCACCTGTCAGGCGAAAAAGCCGTGCATCCTGTGAGAGCCAGTCCGCAGTCCGGCGGACAAACTCACAGGCAGTATAATCACCATCTGTCATACCCATGCGGCATATCCCTGTTTCATCGCCCGGAAGCTGCTCCACATACTTCAGGTGCAGCTTTGAAGCAAGATAATCGTTATTACCGCCGTCACACTTATCGAACGGTGTATGGGTTGCGTAGACGCTGATCCCGCTTTTTATCAGCCTGCAGATATAGTTTCCGATAACGCTTTTATCGTCAACTTTACGAACTGGTGCGAAAAACATCGGATGATGGCAGACAATCAGTTCTGCTCCATACTTTTCCGCTTCCGAAATGACACTGTCCGTCACTTCCAGGCTCACCAGCACCCTGGTAATATCCGGATTTCCCAGTTTTATCTGAAACCCCGAGTTATCCCAGCTCTCCTGCAGGTCCAGGGGGCTGCGTTCCTCTATGATACAAGCGATTTCTTCCAGTTTCATCGTGATTCCTCCAGAATCTTTCTCGCGTCCCGAAGCAGATCCTTCAGGTAGCAGACGCGGTTTTTCTGACCCCGAAGCATCTTCCAGTCCTGACCGCCCGCTTCCATACTTGCATAGATCTTTTCTTCTGTCTCCAGACGGGTTTCCAGATATTCTTCTGTCAGCGGCCCGATAAACTCAAGCAGCCGCCTCGGATACTGGTATTCAATGCTGTCAGCATCCAGACTCATCAGCGAAGCTTTTTCCACCGGCACTACGGTAAGTATCTCACAGATAAATCTTCCCTCTCTGACCAGCTGTTCCTTTGAAATGGAAAAGCAGTGGTCATACAGCCAGTGACGGAGCTTTCCGATATTGTTTCTGGGCTGCAGGATCAGGCGCTGAAATGACCAGGATTTTTCCAGATCTTTCTCCAGAATCTCTGTCATGAGGATACCGCCCATACCTGCGATGGTTATAACCTCCACTTCACCGGGCTTCAGTACCTGAAGGCCGTCCCCAAGACGAAAATCAAACGCTTCTTTCGGATATCGGGCAGCACAGTTTTCTTTTGCCTTATTCAAAGGGCCTTCATTCACATCTGCCAGAATGACATGGGGGCTGATTCCCCGTTCCCAAAGAGCTGCAGGCAGAAAACCATGATCCGTACCGATGTCAGCCACCGTTTCTCCTGGATGTACTTCATTTGCAATTGCCGCAAGACGCGGTGTCAACTGAATCATAATATTTTCTATATTCTTTCCTGTAAACTTTATTCCAGATAATCTTTCAGCTTCTTGCTTCTGCTCGGATGACGAAGTTTGCGAAGTGCCTTCGCCTCAATCTGACGAATTCTCTCTCTGGTAACGTCAAACTCCTTGCCCACTTCCTCCAGCGTTCTGGCACGTCCGTCCTCCAGACCGAACCGCAGCTTCAGAACTTTCTGTTCACGCTCTGTAAGCGTATCAAGAACCTCCACCAGCTGTTCTTTCAGCATGGAGAATGCAGCAGCTTCTGCCGGTGCCGGTACATCTTCATCCGGAATGAAATCACCGAGATGGCTGTCTTCCTCCTCACCAATCGGCGTTTCGAGGGAAACCGGCTCCTGTGCGATCTTCTGGATTTCGCGAACCTTTTCTACAGAAAGACCCATTTCCTCTGCAATTTCTTCCGGAGTCGGTTCACGTCCATAGGTCTGAAGCAGCTGACGGGATACACGGATCAGCTTGTTAATGGTTTCCACCATATGAACCGGGATTCGAATCGTTCTCGCCTGGTCCGCGATAGATCGGGTAATTGCCTGGCGAATCCACCATGTGGCATAAGTTGAGAACTTGTATCCCTTGCTGTAGTCGAATTTATCCACAGCCTTGATCAGACCGAGATTGCCCTCCTGAATCAGATCCAGAAACAGCATGCCCCGTCCTACATATCGTTTGGCGATGCTGACCACGAGACGCAGATTCGCTTCACAGAGACGTTTCTTGGCTTCTTCGTCTCCCTGCTCCATACGTTTGGCCAGCTCAATTTCTTCATCCGCAGAAAGCAGCGGAACCTTGCCGATTTCCTTCAGATACATTCTGACCGGATCATCCACGGCAATCCCTTTCGGAATGGATGCTTCCAGATCCAGATCCGCTTCATCCATGACCAGATCCGGATCTTCCGACAGATCCGGGTCTTCAGAGAGAAGAAGGTCTTCATCAAAATCCGTTTCGGTCTCTGAAATAATCTCAATCCCTCTGGACATGAGTGCCTCATAAATGTCATCCATCTGGTTTTTATCCAGATCAGTGGCTTCCAGCACATCGGCGATAGCAGAATAAGTCAGCTTGTTTTTCATCCCCTTGCTTTTTTCCACAAGTTCCTGAATCATCTCCTGCTTGCGATCCGGCGATGCAGATGTTTCCTGCTGCGTATCAGCTTTTTTCTCCATGTCTTTCTCCGTCTGATTCTTCAGCGTAGTTTCCTTGTTAATTTCTGTTGCCATTACTTTCTTCCCCCATGAGAGTTTATTTCCTGCTGAACCTCCATCAGCTCCTTTGTAAGGGCTTCAATGGATTCCGGGTTATTTTCTTCATCTGCGAGAGACAGGCGGGCTATAATATCCTGCTCTCTTTCCGACAGACACTGAATCTGCCAGGTGTTTATACACTGACTGAAAACCTGTTCTTCATTTCCGCAGATTACCACATTGGACAATGCTTCCGTCAATGCCTCACTTTCCTCCGGCTCCAGCCTGTCCAGTACCTGATCAAGGTGAAAATCACCGGAAAGGCCGTAAAGTTCAAAGAGGATATCCTTCACCTTACGTCCAAGCGTGCTGGCAATCGCCTGATCAAAATCCAGAAGCCGCTCTGTAAGCACGGGATTGACGAACAGGGTTTTAAAAAGACTCGCTTCCAGAGGCGAAAGATTGTCCTTTTTATCTTCCTTTTCATGCTCATGCAGGCTTCGCCTCTGCGGCAGCGGCCCGGGTACATTGGTAGTATTGCCTATGATTTCCATTTTTATAGCACCTTCAGCAATTCTCAGTTCCCCGGCCAGTTTTTTTATATATACATCCGCTTCCACCGGACTCAGCTCACGAAGCACACCGGCAGCAGCCTTGATAAAATCAATTTTTCCTTCTTCTGTCTCCAGGTCCATACCTTTTCGGATATACCGGAGTTTGTAATCAATGTAGGGCACAGCATCGTCCACCAGCTGCAGGAATGCGTCCCGCCCGTTTTTTTTAATAAATTCATCCGGGTCTTTTCCGTCCGTCACATGGAGCACCCGCACCTTGCATCCCTCTTTACTGAGGATTTCAATGCCCCGCATGGCGGCATTCTGCCCCGCGCTGTCCGCATCGTAAGAAAGGACCACATTTTTCGTGTATCGCTTGATCAGCTTACTCTGATTCTCCGTCAGAGCCGTTCCCAGCGAGGCGATTACATTACGCACACCGCCCTGATAAAGAGAGATGGCATCCATATAGCCCTCCACCAGGATGGCAAAGCCTTCT
The DNA here is from genome assembly GCA_029219125.1 of Bacillota bacterium. GTDB lineage: Bacteria > Bacillota > Clostridia > Peptostreptococcales > Anaerovoracaceae > RGIG7179. The sequence continues at coordinate 7,064 of JAQXSU010000165.1, read as the reverse complement.
TTTCCTATATCCTGTTTCGTCGTATTCAGCGCATACAGGTTGTTTTTCTTCTGGAATACTTTATTTTCAGGAGAATTCAGGTATTTCGGCACAGCATCACCGATGGCACGTCCTCCGAACCCGATGACTTTTCCGCTGGTATTGATGATCGGAAACATGACCCGATTACGGAATTTATCATATTTTTTTCCATTGCTTTCGGAAATCAGCCCGAGTTCCAGAAGTATCTTATCCTCATATCCCTTATTCTTCAGATAGGTGTAAAGGCTGTCCCACGTTTCATCCGCATAACCGATGCCAAATTTTTTCAGAGTCGCATCCTCCAGGCCGCGGTTTTTCATATACATATATCCCGGATTTTTCTGTTCTGTAAAAGCACGGTAAAAGAATCTGGCCGCTTCCTTGTTGATCTCGTAATATTTTTCCCTGTCTTCCCCGAAATTATTTCGTTTGATGGTGATGCCGTATTCTCCGGCAAGCTTCTCGATAGCTTCATTAAAATCCAGATTATAATACCGCTTTACGAATTCGATGGCATCCCCTGATGCACCGCATCCGAAACAGGTAAAAATCTGCTTCTGTTCAGAAACGACAAAAGAAGGTGTCTTCTCATTGTGGAACGGACAAACACCTTTATGATTGGCGCCTGCACGTTTCAGCGCCACCACCCTTCCAACCACATCGACGATGTTGATCTGGCTTTTCAGGTCATCAATTGTGGAATTGCTAAAAGACAAACCCATTTATATACTCCTATCTATTGATAGTATACGACATAAATGGGCTTTTTCCTTTTTCATTTTATGAAATTTTAGAGAATTTTTTGTTTCCAGCGCTTCGGCATGAAAAGTTCCTGATAAATGCTCAATGCAAACCGGTCTGTCATGCCTGCCACATAATCCTTTGCAGCTTCCGCAATACCGTCTTCTTCCGCCAGTTTACGCATGTCTTCCGGAAGTTTTTCAGGATGACTGATGAAGTATTTATACAGCGAACTGATGACAACCTCAACTTTTGCCAGATCTTCTTCTTTTTTTACACGGCTGCTTTTATAGACATTGGCAAACATAAATGCCCGAAGCTGGATCAGTTCATCGCGAAACGCCTGACTCTGACAAATCTGATCCTTTCCGTCGCTGTTGCGAATCACATCAATTACCAGATTATTGATTCGCTCCCGGTGGCTTCTTCCAAAAATCTCCAGTGAGCTTTCCGGTATGTCCTGGATGGAAATCACGCCGCTGCGGACAGCATCGTCGATGTCATGATTAATGTACGCGATCCTGTCGCTGATTTTCACCACCTGTCCCTCCAGCGTAAACGGCATATAGCCGCCGGTATGACCGACAATGCCGTCACGCACTTCTTCCGTCAGGTTCATTCCTTTACGGCTTGCAGTGGATTCGATGACATCCACCACACGCAGGCTCTGAAGATTATGCTCAAATCCTCCCGGATGAATGGAATTCAGCACAGATTCTCCGTTATGGCCAAAGGGCGTATGTCCCAGATCATGGCCGAGGGCAATGGCTTCTGTCAGATCCTCGTTAAGATTCAGACTGCGGGCAATGGTTCTTGCAATCTGGGATACCTCGATTGTATGGGTCAGGCGGGTTCTGAAATGATCCCCTTCCGGCGCCAGAAAAACCTGGGTCTTATGCATCAGCCGGCGAAATGCCTTGGAATGGATGATTCTGTCCCGGTCTCTCTGAAATTCTGTCCGCATTTCACACTTTTCCTCCGGAAATCTACGCCCTCTGGATTCCGCACTTTTCACAGCTTTCTCCGAAAGAATTTCGAATTCTCTTTTTTCCAGTTCTTCTCTCAGCAGCAATGTATTCCGCCCCCTTCTGTCAATCCTTTTGTTGTTCTTTTATTTTACACCGGTATGACCGAAACCGCCATCTCCGCGTTCCGTTTCATCGATGGCTTCTGTCTGCAGAAAATCCGGCTGTGCATAGCGGGCGAATACCACCTGGGCAATCCGGTCACCGTCAGAAATTGTAAACGGCTCCTGTCCCAGGTTCACCAGTGCCACATTCCATTCCCCCCGGTAATCGCTGTCCACCGTACCCACGCCGTTGATCAGACAGATTCCATGGCGGATAGCCAGACCGGAACGGGCTCGGATCTGCGCCTCAACCCCTGCAGGCAGCTGTGAAAACAGCCCCGTAGGGATGAGTTTTCTCTCCCCCGGCTCCAGAATAACGTCGCCCTCCGGCAGGTATGCGCGAAGATCTGCGCCGGCAGAACCTGCTGTTTCATATGCAGGAAGCCGACCGCTTTTACTCACAAATTTCACACAGAGTCTGTCTCCCATAAATGTTATCCCTCCATCATGGATTTCAGATTGATTCTTTTATCCGTAACGGCAACCGCAGAATACCGATCCATATTACAGATCAGCTGCTTTACTTCCTCAATATCCTCCTGCGTCACTGCATTTAAACTGTCCAGTACTTCCTCCGGCGTATAGACCTTTCCCAGCAGCGTCAGGCTCTTTCCGATGGAAAACATCCGGCTTGCCACATTTTCCTGACCGAAGATATAGCTGCTCTTCAGCTGTTCTCTGGATGCGGACAGTTCCTCCTCCGTAATTCCCTGGCGGCCCAGAACCTCCAGCTCCTCCCGGATCCCGTCGATGGCACGATGGATTTTGTCGTGAGAAACACCCGCATAAATGGTATAGTAACCGTTGGTGCTGTAGGTGCTCAGCATGGAATACACGCTGTAAGCCAGTCCCTTTTCTTCACGGATGTTCTGAAAGAGTCTGGAACTCATGCTTCCTCCCATGACGTTGTTCAGAATGGAAAAAGCATAGTACCGCGGATCATCCAGACTGATGGCCCGGGTGGCAAGACAAAGATGGGACTGCTGAATATCCTTCACCAGAACCCGGCATTTCTTTTCATACGGTGTGTCTTCCTGAGCAGAAGCCGGTTTCTCTGCCCGCAGGGAAGCAAATTTTCCTTCCAGATATGCACAGACTGCGTCCTCATCCAGGTTGCCCGCCACAGCAACCACGATGGAGTCCCGGGTATACTGGGCATCCTTATATTCTGTCAGAACCCTCCTGCTGATCCGGTTCAGGGATGTGGGCGTGCCGATGATGGAGTTGCCCAGAGGATTTCCGGAAAACATCATCTCGCCGATGGTATCGTGAGCCAGGTCGTCCGGCTGATCCTGGGTCATCTTGATTTCTTCGCAGATGACCTGGCGTTCTTTCTTCATTTCTTCTTTATCGAAGACGGAATGATTCAGCATATCCAGTAGAACTTCCGCCCCCTTCTCAAAATTTTCACGCAGAACTTTCACGTAGTAGCAGGTGGCTTCCTTGCCCGTGAAAGCATTCATCTGACCACCGATTTTGTCGATATCCGCAGCGATATCTCTGGCGCTGCGGGTTTCGGTTCCCTTAAACATCATGTGCTCTATGTAATGGGAAACGCCGGCATACCGGGCCTCCTCGTTGACCGCACCAGCCCTCACCCAGATACCGATGGCCACCGACTGGACATATGGTATCTTTTCCATAACGACACGGGTGCCGCAGGATAATGTACGAATATTTATCTGACTCATGATTACTTTTCCCCTTTCGATTTGATAAATCCGATCAGAAGCACCACAGCCACTGCCGAAAGCGCAAGCAGTTCTCCCGTTTTTCCAAACTGGGTTCCGACGATATCTGCCGACCAGATGATCAGAAAAAACGCACTGATCAGAAGCAGCAGAAAAACAATTCCTGTTTTATTCATATTTCAATTCACCTTTTCCATGCCCCGCAGTGAGGCAGACTCATAATTTTATATTGTAACACACTTTCGTAGAAATTCATATACTATCAAAGAAAGAACTTTGGACTATTATCTAAAAAGATAGACCATTTAAGGAGGTATACCATATGAGCTGCTTTGGCGGAAGAGTATCCCCGGACCTCTTTCAAAACTGCTGCAATGCCAACGTACTTTGTCATTTCGACGGCGATATCAGCAGCCTGAAGTCAGAACCCATCTACGTGCAGAAGGTTTATGATGCCGTAGCGTTTCATCTTCAGGGTATGAAGAGCGTCAGCGGACAGGAGTTCTCCCCCCGCATCCCGTGCGGACACCGTATCAAACGAGTGGTTGATATTCGCTGCAGGCGAAAATTCAATCCGGATAACGTCGATGATCCATCCAACCTGAAACTTGATGTGCACACCAGTATTTCCGGTGCCACATTTTTAAGAAACAGCGCCGGCGACATTCTCACTGCAGTCGGTGCAGACGGTAACTTTTCAGAAAAACTGCTGTTTGCAGATACCACCAGCTGTGATGACCAATGCATGGGAACCCCGATTTTCGGTACACAGAATATCTGTATCACCGGAAATGTCATCATAGAACTGGATCTGCTGCTCTGTGACAGCTGCAACAACGACTCGATTTTTACAATCTGTGCCGAAGTGAACGTGGCAGAGGAAGAACAGCCTCTCGTACTTACAAATTTCTTTGAGATCTGTATGCCATCTGCCATCGATACGGCATTTCTGCCGAGGTTTACTGAATTCTGCAACTCTGCATGCGAGTCCAGGCTGGCGACCAATAACCACGGACGGGATCTGTGCGTTGATGGTGACGGCACTGTCACTGCCAATCTGATCATCGCCATCTGCGTGACATGCGAGAAAAAAATCGTGGTTCCCGTACAGCTCTGCGTACTGTCCACCGGTTTCGTGCAGGCACCGATTCAGCAGAATGCCATCTGTCAGACCTTCCCTGGTCTGTTTCCGAATCAGATTCGGCCAGAAGATACCAGAGAAAACTGCAGAGAAGAATGCAGAGAAGAAAACGAAGCAGAAGAGTCCTGTGGCTGCAGAGATTGCTGTGACTCGTGTGATGATCGTGAATGCTGCGATTCCTGTGACGACGGATGCGATCCGTGCAGAAACCGCACAGGCCGTTCCGGCCGTCCGCAGCCGAGAAGATAGCGCCAGTCAATCCAATCAATTCGATAATTCAAAACGAAGGAAAACCCTGCCGGGTATCACGCTCAGCAGGGTTATTTTTTTCGTTCCAGATTGTAGTATCTGCGGCTAAGCTGCAGGATTACAACCGCCGAAAGGCTGACACATGCAGTTACAATCCAACCTTGTGCATAGGTAAAAATCTGAAGGATATATCCCATGGTCAGCGGGCCCAGGCAGCGTCCCAGATCACTGGAGAGGCTGTACAGTGACTGATATCTTGCACGATACTGCGGTGCAGCTCTGTCGGCTATGAACACGCCGGTTCCGGTGCTGACAAGCACCTCTCCCGCAGTCCAGATCACAGTAAAAATGAGAATCAGCCGCAGCGTTCCCGCATCCTTCAGGAAGTAGAATCCACCCATTCCGATTACATAAGTAACCGCCGCTATGGTGACATTTACGATCTGGCTTTTCTTCCTCGTCATGGAGAGAAGCACCGGTGTCAGCAGAATGCAGCTGACTCCGTTGGTAAACCACAGATAGGAATTCCACTTTGCAGAGGTTTCCAGACCAAAGATGTGTGAAAGCTGCAGCGGCATCAGATAGGATATTTCCGAATGACAATACTGCACCAGAATAATCGCCAGAAGGAAAATAACCAGTACCTTATCTCGGCAGAACGCCTTCAGGAAACCGCCCCGGTCTGCAGAAACAGGCATTTTATCCGACGAAGCCTGTACAGACTGCGGTTTCTGAATCTCCTGGATGGACGGCATATCCTTCAGGAAAAAGAACAGCACGCCGGCAGACAGGGAAAATGCGATACCCTGTCCCCAGAATATCCAGCGGGTATAATTGTAAAACAGCTGTCCTGCGATAACCTGTCCCATGGAATAGCCTATATTTATGCATAAATACAAAAGAGAAAAGCTTTCCTTCCGGTTCGCCTCTGTGGTCACATCGCTGATCATTGCCGCAATGACCGGAATAAAACCGCTGAAGCAGAAACTCTGAATCAGAATATTCACCAGAACGATTCTGTGAAACACCACAACCCCGCCCAGAAAAAGATTCGCGATATTTACTGCCATAATTGTAAGCAGAACGGTTTTCCGGTCAAACCGGTCGGCAAGTCTGCCGCAGAGTACCGCCCCGCAGAGGCTGGCAAGAGAAGATGCCACAGACATATAGCCTGCTGCGATTTCGGACATGCCGAGAATTCCCGTCATAAGAAGTGTCGTAAACGAAAAGATAAACGCTCCCATGGCGGTGATGATCCGTGCGCAGCAGATGATGTACACCTGCCGCGGCAGACCTCTGTATTGAGAAATCAGCTTCATTTCTTCGCAAAATCCTCTTTCATGGCTTTAATTCTGTCGTCATCACTGAAGATTTTTGCAATCTGCATGCCGATGACTTTCGCACCGTCTGCTATGGTCTTATGGGCTCTCTCACCCGTGTTGCCTGCAGCGAAATCTCGGGTATGAATGGCAACGCCCCGGTCCACAAGCTGCAGCGTCGGATGGAAGGTCGGGCAGACAAAGCTGACATTTCCGATATCCGAAGAGCCGAAAATCGCATCATGATCGCCATTGATCTCAATGCCCAGTTCATCATAGACTTCCCGCAGCGCTTCCACGCCGGAAGAATTATTTTTCATCGTATCGTACATGGCAGCAGTCAGTGCTTTCTCCCAGGTTGCACCTGTCATCATGCAGGCACCTTCTGCACATTTATCTGCACGTTCATCAATACCGAAGAGATAGTCCTTATCCAGCGCTCTCCAGTAGAACTCGGCACTGGCTTCTTCCGGAACAATATTCGGTGCCGCACCGCCGTTTCTGTAAACCCCATGCATTCTTACATCCGGCGTCACATGCTGACGCATCATGTCAATTCCATGAAACATGAGCTGTGCCGCATTCAATGCATTGACACCGTCCCATGGTGCTGCAGATGCGTGAGCAGCCTTGCCGTGGAAGGTATAAAGGTACTGATGCAGTCCAAGGAGCTTGCAGTACAGCAGGTTCTGGTCATAGAGATGAATCATCATGGCCATATCATAGCTGTCAAAGATATGCTGGTCCACCATGCCGCACTTGGCACCGTCAAT
>JAQXSU010000164.1 GCA_029219125.1 Bacillota bacterium | reverse complement strand
TGAAGTCCCAGATCGACGTGCTGAAAGAAGCCCTGGAACTTTTTATTTTAAAATATAATTCGAAAGCAAAGGCGAAAACGGAGCGACTGATCTGCGGCAGGGACATGCACGGATAACTGCAGAAGAAGCTGACCATGCAATTGCTGTACGGAAGGGAGAGATCCTTGCGGCGCCGGCAGGTCAGAAGCTGGCAGACCGTTCTCAACGGCAAGAGGACTGTACGCATCCCAGAGTGCAGCCAAAACGGAGAGATAATTCGGCGGAGCAGAGATTTTCCGCTCCAAAAAAACTCCGGCTCCGGCAAGAAGCCGCTGTTTACATCCGCAAAAGGCAGGTACCGCAACACAGCAGTTAAGAATGGAACCGGGTACTGCAACAAAGTACGGGGATTCGCGGTAATCGACGGACAGAAGGATTACACTGGCTGCACACTTAAAGCCGTCAGAACAGTTTCATAAAGGCAGTATCAGAAAGGGAAGGTTTTCTCACCCTTTTTGTTCAGTATTTTTTGATGGAAGAAGGACAGTACTGTGACAGGAGATGAAAAACTGTATCAACAGTATCTTGCCGGGGATGAAACAGCGGCCGATGAACTGGTCGCACGGTATGGTGATACGCTTACATTATACATACACGGATTTCTTGGCGACCTTCAGGAGGCGGAAGACCTGATGATCGAGGCGTTTGCCCTGATGTTTGCCAAGCCCCGGCCGGTCGGTGAGCAGGGCAGCTTCAGAGGATATCTGTTCAGGATCGGGAGAAATCTTGCCGGACGGCACCGGAAGAAGCACCGGCTGCGGCTTCTCAGCCTGGATGAACTGACATTTGAGCCGAAGGGCGAGGTGCTGGCAGAAACGCCGCTTTACGGAAAGGAACGGAAACGGCAGCTGTATAAAGCCATGGAGGCGCTGAAGGAGGATTATCGGGAAGCGCTGTATCTGGTATACTTTGAGGATATGAGCTACCGGCAGGCAGCTTCCGTTATGGGAAAATCAGAAAGTCAGATCACCAAACTGGTTTACAGGGGAAAGCAGAGCCTGAAAACCATATTGGAGAAGGAAGGATTCGATTATGCGGACAAATGAGGAACGCGCGGCGCTGGTCCGGCGGCGCGCTGAAATCATCAGAAAAGAACAGCAGAGGAAAAAACACAAAATTCAGATGACGGTCCTAAGCGGAGTGAGCCTGGCAGCGTGTCTGTGCCTTCTGGCGGTCATCGGCAGCGCAATGCCGCACATCACCTCCTGTTTTGGCGAAGCACCGGTATCCCATACATCGGGAGCAGCCAGCCTGCTGGCCGGAAGCGAGGCACTGGGTTATGTGATCATGGCCATCTTCGCCTTTTTGCTGGGGGTCTGCGTGACGATGCTCCTTCATGTGATCCACCGCAGGCAGCAGCGGCAGATGCACGAGTCTGATTCAAAGGAGTCTGATCCGAAGGAGTCAGGCGAACATGGATAACTTTGAGATTTTTGATAATGTTTTTCAGACCTTGTCGCTGATGGGCATGATGGTCGTTTCGGGCGCCGCCGGGCTGAAGTATTCCAGCCGCAAGCTGGTGGTGCTGGCATGTGCTTATGGCAGTATCATGCTGGGAACGCTTTTTTACATGCTCCATCTTACGATCATCGGAGACATCCCGCGGATCTTTTATGTATCTGAAATTTCCTGGATGGCCGGATATCTGTTTTTCCTGTTCCTCGTCATACTGCGGCAGGAACGGAAAAACGTGGATTTTCAGCCGGTTCCGGCAATGCTGGCGCTGTTCACCCTGGCAGCCTCGGTGCACAGCGAGGTCATGGGAAACTCCATTCTCATGTCCCTGGCATTCGGCGTGATCGCGAGCGCCATCGTATATATTTCATCCATCAGAATCCGCCGTGCCCATCTGTCTGGCGCACATCCGGCAGCCTTCGACCGGATGATGATTGCCGTGGTAATTCTTCAGATACTGGTGTATTTTGTTTCGGAGTATGTTTCGGACTTCAGTACGTTTAATCTGTACTTCGCAGTAGATATCCTGTTTACGCTCAGTCTGTGCAGTTTGTTCCGGATGATCAGAAAGGAGGCGCAGCAGCCTTGACCTATATTGAAAATGTGTTTATCTGCATTTCCGTACCGCTGCTGCTTTCTCTGCTTTTAGTGAAAGGGACCCAGCGAAGGTTTACCTTGCTGCTCTGCATCGGAATGGGGATCTGCATGGTATCGGCATATGTGAACAGCTTTTTTATGGTGCTGTATCAGGTGGACGGCGTCACTGCGGCCATTGAGATCTCTCCGGTCTGCGAGGAAATACTGAAACTGGTGCCGCTGCTGTTTTTTATCCTCATCTTTGAGCCGGAACCGCAGGAAATCACGCCGGCGGCCATATCCATTGCAGTTGGCTTCGCCACTTTTGAAAATGTGTGTTACCTGTCAGAAAACGGAGCCGGGAATTTCACGTTTCTTCTGATTCGCGGCATATCAGCGGGTGCAATTCATATTTTGTGCGGGATTGCTGTTGGCTATGGCATCGCATACGTGTTCCGACAGCGCTGGCTTGCTGTCACAGGAACGATCGGGATTCTGGGGGCCTGTATCGTGTTTCATGCCATTTATAATCTGCTGGTTACAGCAGAAGGCGTGTGGCAGACGGTCGGATACATGTTTCCGTCCGTGCTGATCCTTTGCATCTTCGGATTGAGAATCCTGCTGCCGAAGGTACATATCCGGCTGGAATAACGGGACAATAATAAACAAAAAACCTCAAAAATAAGCAAAAAACTTTAAAAAACTTCTGCCGGGGGTGGAAGTTTTTTTCTTTTTTTGTCTTTTATATAACAACAGGTCATTTCAGAGGAAGGGAGGAGATCGGACTTTTGCGGGATTCCAGTGTGAGAATGAAGCAGATCCGAAAACAGATTTCACGGTACCGCAGCAGGTATGAGAAAAGGGCTATGGTCAGCCTGGCCGCCGTGTGCATCATGTTGAGCGGCGGAATCGGCAGTTTGCTCAGGTTGAAACAGGGGCCGGGTATTTTTACCATACAGACGGAGTATGGTACGGTGCTTTTGCATAACGGAGGGGAAGCATACATTGTGATAGGTGTTTTTGCTTTCCTTGCAGGAGCGGCACTGACCGTGCTCTGCATGAAGCTGAACCGGCGAAAACTGCGAGCTGTCCGGAGGAGGGAGAACGGCTGAAATGATGAAAGCAAAACATCTGGAAAAAGGAAATACCATTGGTGTTGTATCTCCGGCAAGCCCATCGGAGAACCGCAGCGAAATTGTCAGGGCGAAAGAATATCTGGAAAACCTGGGCTACAAGGTGGTCATTGGCAGAAACGTGAATAAGACCAAAGGGTTCACTGCAGCCAGTGAGCAGGAGCGGGCGGATGATATCAACGAAATGTTTGAACGGGAGGATATCGATGCCATCTTTGCAACCCAGGGGGGGCTATGGATCTGCCCAGATCATCGACAAACTGGATTATGAACTGATCCGCCGCAAACCGAAGATTTTTACCGGATTCAGCGATATCACATCCCTGCACCTGGCCATGCAGAAATTCAGCGGTCTGGTAACCTTCTACAGTCCGGGTATGGCACGGTTCAACGAGGAAGATCTGAGTGCCTATACGAAAGAAAGCTTTTTCAGGACGCTGGGAATTCCTGAGCCTGCCGGAGAAATCAAAAAAAGCAGCCCGAAGAAGTGGCTCACATCCATTCACGGAGGTGCCTGTGAAGCGCCCGTAGTGGGGGGCTGCCTGACGCTGATCTGCGCCAGCCTGGGCACCCCTTACGAAATCGACTGTAAGGATAAAATCCTCTTTTTTGAGGATGTAGACGCAGAGCCATGGATCATGGACCACGCACTGAGCCATCTGCGGAATGCGGGAAAGCTCAAGGATGCCGCAGGGTTCATGATTGGCCATTGCGAAAACTGCGTACCTTACGATTATAAGCCTGGGTTTGTATGTGACACAACGCTGGAGGATGTGCTCACCTACTATCTGGAACCCCTGAAAAAACCCGCGCTGTACGGACTTCCCCTGGGGCACGGTGAGGACCTTGCCACACTGCCGCTGGGTGTCAGGTGCCGGCTGGATGCAGACAAGAAGACATTCACGGTGTTGGAAGCCGGAGTAATATAACGACAAGGAGGAACCCGAGATGAAGAAAACCGGAAAGAAGCTGTTTGCAAGCCTGCTTGCGCTGATCATGATTTTTTCACTGGCAGCCTGTGGAGGCAGCCCATCCAAGGACGAGGGTGGAGAAGTGATTTTTAACGTGGCGATCCCCGGCGGCTACGATACCCTAAACTTCTTCACAACCGAAAGCAGCATGGTTTATGACTGGCTGAACATAGCATACGATTGTCTGATTACCTATGATGATGAGTACAATGCCATACCGAGAGTGGCAAAGGACTGGACCGAAGAAAACAATGTATGGACCTTCCATTTGAGAGACGATGTTTACTTCAGTGACGGCGAGCAGCTGACCTCTGCAGACGTAAAGTGGACCTACGAACACGCGGTCGACAGCTACATGTATTCTCTCCATGCATCCGGTTTTGTATCTGTTGAATGTCCGGATGATTTCACAGTGGTATTTCATTGCGAAAACGCCAAGCCGGATATGCTGTACCAGATCATTCCGATCCTGCCGGAACACATCTGGAGCGGCCTGGAAGACGTACTCAGTTATGAACCGGCGGAACTGGTCGGCTCCGGCCCGTTTATCTACAGTCCGGAAAGAAGCGGCAGCGGCAGTACGGCCTTTGTGAAGAACGCAAAATACTGGGGCGATGTTCCGGCTATCGACGTGCTGGTATTTACCGAATACAACAACTCCGATGCCATCGCCCAGGCGCTGAAGCTGGGGGAAGTGGATGCGGCCTATACGCTGGAAAAGACACAGCTGGATGCGCTGAGTTCGGTGTCCGGTATTGAAGCCGGCGCATATGCCTCCTTTGGTTTCGAATACCTGGGATACAACCTTCTGGATGAACTGTGCGCGGATAAGACCATCCGATATGCCGTTGACTACTGCGTCGATAAGGAAAACGTCATTGAAATGAGCTACGGCGGACTGGCCGATATCGCTTACGGTGCGGTCAACAATGATGGTTTCGTCTATACGCCCGCAGAAAAGAGAGACCTGAACATTGCGAAAGCAAATGAACTTCTGGATGCGGCCGGATACAAGGACACCGACGGCGACGGTATTCGTGAAAAGAACGGACAGAAGATCAGCCTGGAAGTTATTACGGCTTCCGACAGAAGCTCCTGGCAGAGCGCGACCGTAAATATGCTGATTACCAACTGTCAGCAGGCGGGAATTGAAATTGCGTGGAATCCCATGGAAAAGACCGCAATGTGGGATACCTGTTATGACGGAAATCCGGACTGGCAGCTGATCCTGGACGGCTGGGGCGGTGACGCGGATCCCGGAACCATTATGTGTATTTTCCAGGATTACGAAACACTGGGCTATGCCGGCGTTTCCTATCAGAATCCGGAATTCGATGCAGCTTATGACCTTGTATACGCTACGGCCGATCCGGCTGAACGCGCACGGTACATAGAAGACTATCAGGCGATCCTGTACGAGGACTGCCCCTATACCTTCCTGTGCTTCGACCAGAGCGTACAGGCGATCAATTCTGCAAAATGGACCGGATACAAGGCAAACAGTCACGGCTTATTTGGCAACGAATTGTATTACAACTACTGTCATCTTGCGCCTGCAAACGGATGACGGCTGTAAACTGAACTATGAGAGGGGCAGGTTCTGCCCCTCTGATCATATAAGAAAAAGGAAAGGAGGAGGAAGAATTGGCACTTCGTATTATTAAGAGATTCTTCTTTTCCTGCGTTACGATCTTTTTTGTGATCGCGTTTAATTTTTTCCTGTTCCGGGTCATGCCGGGCAATGTGGAAACCATTATCGCAAAGGCGAACACGTCGGAGACCGTAAAGGCGCGCCTCATGGCGGAAGCAGGTCTGGA
>JAQXSU010000163.1 GCA_029219125.1 Bacillota bacterium | reverse complement strand
GTCACTGCCCGTTCAATGGCATTTTCCAGTTCCCGCACATTTCCCGGCCAGTTGTAGGACATCATCTTCTGCAGTGCATCACCGGAAAACTGTTTTTGCTCCAGACCGTAGTTTTCACAGACAATTTTCAGGATCTGATTGATCAGCAGATACAGATCCGCCTTCCTTTCACGAATCGGCGGAATCTCGATGGGGAATACATTGATCCGATAAAACAGGTCCTGCCGGAACCTTCCCATGGTCACCTCTTCCTCCAGGTTTTTATTCGTCGCTGCGATCACACGGACATCCACCTTGATCGGCTTAGACGATCCAACCCTGTAGATCGTCTTGTTCTGCAGCACGTGAAGCAGCTTCACCTGAATATCCAGCGGGATTTCACCGATCTCATCCAGAAAGATGGTTCCGCCGTTGGCTGCCTCGAAGAAACCCACCTTTCCTTCGCTTCTGGCTCCCGTAAAGGCACCGCCCACATAGCCGAACAGTTCGCTTTCGAAAAGAGAAGGCGCAATGGCATTGCAGTTTACCTCCACGAAAGGTGCATTGGGATTGGCCGCCATATGTATTTCCCGGGCAAGCTTGGATTTACCCGTACCGCTTTCTCCGGTGATGATCACATTAAACCGGCTTCGGGAGGCCTTCCATGCCATATATTTCACTTCTCTGGTCTTCCGGCTCTTTCCGGCGAAACCGCTGAACAGTTCCTCCGGGAAGACCTGTTCTTCCGGCTGATATTCCTCTTCACTGGCTTCCACCTGCCGGATAATCTCGTTTCTGTCGTCCAGCAGCTTTTCCAGATTCTGCGCATCCTGCAGCAGCAGAAACGCCCCGGAAATCTCCGTGCTGTCTTCATCCTTCCATGGCACGATATTGCATATAAACGGTCTTTTATTGATCTCATACAGATGATCTCTCACCTGCTCTGATTTCCCCTGCAGCACGGCAAACAGCCGCTCTGACAATGCAGATTCATCGAAGAGATCCAGGAAACGGACACCATTCACATTCACGTCCAGATCGTCCGTGTTCTTTTCCAGCCAGCTCTCACCCCGCAGCAGTCTGCCCATATCCTCGTTTCTGGTGCTGTAACCCTTGGCCTGAAAGAACTTCACGTCCCCTGTCGCACCGTCCAGGATGACCATGTTTCCCACAGAGTAAAAGAAACCAAGCCGAAAAACCTTATCGTTGACCTGAACGGCAGTTTCCTTCTTTTCCATATCCACCGATGCGGCAACATGGAACCCCAGGTAGTTGACATCCAGCTTCAGCGGCGTATCCAGCAGATGGTTATGCAGGAATTTATACTGCGGCATTACCTTATCATTTCCGTAGACTCCCACCGCCACAAGGATATCTCCTTCACGGATTTCCTTATCGTGAATATTCAGCAGACCAAGTTCCCGCTCTGAAAAACCTCCGTCGTCATCGCCGATCCGGTTATCTGCTATGATTACAATATCGCCCTCCGAAACGCAGCCTGCGTCATGGCTGGCATGGGCGTTAAATACAATTCCCGTAATTTCCTTCGCCACCTGGTTGCATCGGCGGATAATCCCGTCCCGGTCCACATAAACCACGCCCTGGTGCATCCTGTCCATCAGTTGTTCCACAATTCGCTGTTCGCCTTGATTCATTCTAATTCCTCTTTCATTCATAGTGCGGCAGAACCGCTGTGGAAGCCCTGAGCGGGTTCTTCCGTCTTACTCCTGTTCTGCCAGGCGCGCCATGACAGCTTCAATGCTGCCGGCATCTTCTGCCAGGGTACGGGTTGTTCTTCGAATGAAGTCCTCGTACACCTGCATATTGTTCCCTATATAAGCATAACACAAAATGAAAGGTTTTTCAGCAAAAACTATTCCCACATCATGTGCTTTATCTTCTTCATCCCCGGTTTTATGTGCCATCGGGAAATCCATCGGCAGGAATCCGCCCATTTTGTGATTGATCTGCTGCTGACGCAGAATGTTTTCCAGCCACTGGGAAGACTCCTCATCGATCAATGTCCGATCATACATCTTTTTCAGAAGGATACCCATTTCCTCCGGCACGAAATAATTGTTGATCCCCCGGTTTTCCCGTTCCAGATCCCAGTATTCCCGGTTAAACTGGGTCCCGATCAGCCCCAGTTCCAGAAACTTTTCATGGATCAGTTCCGCGCCATAATGACGGAACAGCACGTTGGTGGCGCAGCTGTCGCTGATGGTGATCATGAATTTGCACAGCGTCTCAATGTCCAGAGTCGGTTCTCCGGTCATATGCTGCACCACGCCGCAGCCGGGGATCTTCTGACTTTCCTTCACCGTAATCTGGTCACGGAAGCTGGTCAGTCCCTGCTTTTTCATCAGAAGAATCGCTGCCATCAGCGGAAGCTTCACGATGCTGGCTGCCAGATAAGGTTCCTTTTCTCTGTATCCCCAGGTCTCGCCGGTCACCAGGTTCTGATAATATATACCGCCTCTGCCCTGGTTTTCTCTTTCGATCTTCTGAATCTCTTCGATAATTTGTGTCTTTCTGTCCATTTTATTTTTCTCCTTTCCCTCTTCTCAAAATCTGTCCGCTCCGTGCACCGGTATGTCTTCCGTTTTCGGCTGTCAGCACACCGTTCACATACACTCTGCGGATTCCCTCGCAAGGCTGTTTCGGCTTGCTGTAATCCGGTGTGTCCTTTATGGTATCGAAATCAAAGAGTACCAGGTCCGCCCACATGCCTTCCCGGATCAGCCCTCTGTCCTGCAGCCCCAGTCTGCCTGCAGGAAGTCCTGTCATTTTGAATATGGCCGTTTCCAGCGGAAACAGCTTCTGC
>JAQXSU010000162.1 GCA_029219125.1 Bacillota bacterium | reverse complement strand
GGCGCTGTCTTACCGTTATCACGGGAAAAACATTGTGGAAATCCTGGACATGTCTGCTGCCGAAGCCCGGGACTTTTTCCGTGAACACCGCAAAATCCGCAAAGCCCTGGATGCCATGATTGAAGTCGGACTGCCGTATCTGTCTCTGGGGCAGCCTCTGTCCACGCTCTCCGGCGGCGAGCGGCAGCGGGTGAAACTGGCCAAATACCTGGATAAAAAGGGTAATATCTATGTGCTGGACGAGCCGACCACCGGTCTTCATGCGTCCGATGTGGAGACGCTCATGGCACTGTTTGACCGGCTGGTATGCCGCGGCAATACGGTCATCGTGATCGAACATAACCTGGATGTGATGAAGCAGGCCGACTATCTGATCGACGTGGGCCCCGACGGCGGCAGCGCCGGCGGGGAGATTGTCTTCACCGGCACGCCGGCTGAAATGGCAGCAACAGGCCGGACGATTACGGCGGAATACCTGCGGAAAGCACTGTAACAACTTTTTACGTCTTTGAAAGGCATTGCAAATGAAGTGAGAGAATTCACTTCATTTGCATGTCTTTTTCTGTTGCTTCTTTGAGATAAAGTTGTTAAGATATAACCATGGAGGTAAGAGAAAATGAAAATTGTAATTTTAAACGGAAGCCCGAGACAGGGAAATACCGTAACTGCAATCAACGCACTGAAGCAGGGGATAAAAGCAGAACACGAAGTAGAAGTTATCGATACCTATAAACTGAAAATCGGGCCTTGCAAGGGCTGCGGCGCCTGCGGATGCCAGAACGGCTGTGTGGATAAGGACGATACCAATCCGACGATAGACAAGCTGGTGGCAGCGGATCTGATCGTGTTTGGTTCTCCGGTTTACTGGTGGGGCATTACCGCCCAGATGAAGCTGGTGCTGGATAAATGCTACTGCAGAGGCCATAAGCTTCTGAAGAAAAAAGTGGGACTCATCATTCCGGGCGGGTCTCCGATTGATGAGGAACAGTACAGACTGATCAAAGGACAGTTCGACTGCATCGCCGAATACCTGGGATGGGAGATTTTGTTCTACGAACCAATCTATGCAACCGAAAAAGATGATCTGGAGAAGGATACGGCAGAGCTGGAGAAACTGGTGCAGCTGGGAAAGGCAATCGGATGAAAAAACTCATTGAAAATCTGACGCAAAAAGGATATCACGTCCATGTGTTCTGTGATAAGGAATCTGCTGCAGCCTATATGAATCAGGCAATCGACGGGAAAACGGTGGGCATCGGAGGTTCGGTCACGGTCCGTCAGATGGGTCTGTATCCCATGCTGTCTGCCCATAATGACGTGTGCTGGCACGATGAAAAACCGGAAGAACTGACCGTGATGGAGGCACGGAAAAAAGCAACTTCATCGGAAGTATATATTTCTTCTGTCAATGGAATTTCGGAAACCGGAGAAATCGTCAATATCGATAATACAGGAAACCGTGTGGCTGCCATTTCCTTTGGACCTTCGGAAGTCTATCTTGTCATCGGCAGAAATAAAATATGTCCGGACCTTGCCAGTGCACTGGACCGGGCCAGAAACATTGCTGCACCGCTGAATGCACAGCGATTAAAAAGAAAAACACCTTGTGCACTGAAAGCGGATCAATGCTACGACTGCAACAGTCCGGAACGAATCTGCCGCAATCTGTCCGTTCTGTACGAAAGACCGACCGGTGCGGAATATCATATTATTCTGATTGATGACGATCTGGGGTATTGATTCATATGATATATATTACAGGCGATTGCCATCAGGATTTCAGGCGATTCAGCACCCGCGTATTCCCGGAGCAGAGGGAAATGAGTAAAGACGATTTCGTAATCATCTGCGGGGATTTTGGCGGTGTATGGAATTCGGGCAGAGAAAGTAAAGAAGAGAAACATGTTCTGGACTGGCTGGACAGCAAATCCTTTACCACATTGTTTGTGGACGGAAATCACGAGAATTTTGACAGATTGTATGCTTATCCGGTCGAAGAATGGCATGGCGGCAAGGTACATAAAATCAGACCTTCTGTCATCCACCTGATGCGTGGTCAGATATTCGAAATTGACGGAAAGCGATTCTTTACCTTCGGCGGTGCCACAAGCCACGATATTTCCGGCGGTATTCTGGAACCGGATGACCCTGATTTCTGGTATAAGAAAAAACTCCTTGACCGGGGAACACTGCCGTACCGAATTCACCATGTCAGCTGGTGGCCGGAAGAACTTCCATCTGAAGCAGAAATGGAGGAGGGACGACAAAATCTGTCAGCCCATGGAAATGTCGTAGACTTCATTGTGACACATTGCTGCGCCTCCAGCACGCAGGTTCTTCTGGGCGGCGGTATGTATACGCCGGATGCATTAACTGTTTATCTGGAAGAAATCCGGCAGAATGTAAAGTTTAAGAAATGGTTCTTCGGACATTACCATGACAACCGAAATGTCAGCGCAGAAGAAATATTGCTGTATGAGCAGATGATAAGGATTCTTTAAAACAGGTTTCTGAATAAGCGGACTGTTATTTTCTCACAAACATATCGAAATTTTATGAAGAAAAAATGAAGGGCTTTGCGAACTGCAGCCCTTCTGTTCTTAATGTGCCCCCGCCGGGCGGTCCTATCGCCCGTTCTATGTGGATGGAAACCCGCTATCCACCTATCGCAGCAACGGTGAGGGCGATTACAAATGCACCAAAGAGGAATATCAGGCTATGGTTATCGGCTCCGATGGAAAGAAGCACCCCACTTCCGCAGGACTTCTTATGTTTGGCAATGAGTATGACATCGTGCGGGAGTATAATGCCTATTTCCTTGATTATCAGGAACAGTATGACGCCGATACCCGCTGGACAGATCGCATCATTTCCTCTTCAGGCGATTGGAGCGGCAATGTATATGACTTCTATTTCCGCATTTATAACAAGCTGACACAGGATATTAAAGTGCCCTTCAAAATGGAGGGCGGTGCCCGAGTGGACGACACCTCCGTGCATCAGGCCCTGCGTGAGGCTTTGGCCAACTGCTTAGTCAATGCTGACTATTATGGCAGACAGGGGCTGGTCATCGTGAAAAAACGGGATGCTATTACTATGTCCAATCCCGGTAACTTCCGCATTGAAATCGATGCCGCAAAGAGTGGCGGCGTATCCGATCCCCGTAACAGCACCATGCTCAAAATGTTCAACTTAATCGATATTGGTGAGCGTGCAGGCAGCGGCATCCCCAATATCTTCCGTGTGTGGCACACACAGGGATGGACTGCGCCGGTGATCTCCGAAAACTTCGATCCTGATCGGATTATGTTGTCGCTAGCATTCAAGAAAAGTGACGATAAAAAAGCGACGATAAAAAGTGACGATAAAAAAGTGACGATAAAAACCGCACGGCAAAAGAATGAAATCATCACGTATCTTACAGATCATGTTTCTGCGAAGAATACAGATATTGCAGAACTGCTGGGTGTAAAGAGCACGCGCGTAAAGCAGCTGTTGAAGGAGCTCCTGAATGAGGGTGTTGTCGTTGCAGAGGGTAACAATAAGAACCGCGTATACAAATTGAAAAGATAACACAAGGCGGTTCCTGTGAAACTGATTTGCAGGAAAGCAGAAACACCAAATTAAGAGAAGTGTGGTAAACAAACATGACGATAAAGAAAAATGAGTTGTACAGTTCCCTTTGGGCGAGCTGTGATAAACTGAGAGGCGACATGGATGCGTCTCAGTATAAGGACTATATCCTGACCCTGCTGTTCGTGAAGTATGTCACGGACAAGTTCAAGGGTGTAAAATATGCCGATATCACTGTTCCGGAAGGCGGTAGTTTTTCAGACCACGAATGTGGTTTACCATTTACTTTTGCGGTTGCTTTTTGCGTATTAATGCATGGGAATTCATGCAAAATATTTACAAACAATTTAACTTAAAAACATTGCATTATAACTTTGCAAAAGTTATAATGAAATAATAATAGGTGAAAAGGAGTTCAGCTATGGATATGCTTACGGACATATTCGGAGTGCAAGTGCAATATGAAAGCTGGAATAAACAAGGTGCATTGCCGATGTATATTGCAGGAAGCTATGATTTTACAGCAGCAATATTGAATGGCTACAGATGCATTGTGCTATCCCCAACAGAAGAACTTGTTACCCTTCCGGCGTTAAAAAAACAGATAAAAAGAATACAAGAGATTGAAAATGTTCCGGTAGTAATTAAACTTCCAACTGTTTCATCATACAGAAGAAAAAAGTTGATAGAGGGTGGAATTCCTTTTATTACAGGTAAGCAGGCATTTCTGCCATTTATGGGTACATTTCTGACACAAGAAAATGAAGAAGCACTAGAAGTAACAAAGTTTATGTTTTCCACGCAGCAATTAGTTTTGATGTATCTTTATAACAAAAGCAAAAAAATATATGTTTCGGATGCTACGAAAAAGCTTCCTTTTACCGCAATGACCATGAGTCGAGCTGTGAGGCAGCTTGAGGCTACCGGGTTATTTTATACAACAAAAGATGGTGTAAACAAGGTAATAGAGTCTGATTACAGTGGAAAAGAACTATATGAAAAAGTAAAAAAATATATGATGTCTCCTGTTCGAAAAATCGGTTATCTGAACAAGGCAGATATTACAACGGATATGGTTCTTGCTGGTGACTCTGTTTTAGCAGAAGCAACAATGCTGAATCCAAGCAGAGTGACGACATACGCTGTCTATATTAAGCTTTTTGCGAAAGAAAAATTGGGGAATGAACTGATTGACCCTGATGAACAGGTCAGAGTTGAATTATGGGAATATGATCCGAAACAATTTTCTGAGGATGACATGGCGGATAGATTATCCGTTGCACTGTCTTTTGAAGAAAATGAAGATGAGCGAGTTGAAGAAGCCATAGAAGAATTACTGGAAGGAGTATGGACAGAATAAATGGTTACGGGATTTACAAAATTTAAAGAAAAATTTCAAGGTTTCGAAGATCAGTATGTTGTGATCGGAGGAACAGCCTGTGATCTGCTGATGGAAAATGAAGACATGACTTTTAGAGCAACAAAGGACATTGATATTGTCCTGGTTGTTGAAGCTATCACCACAGAGTTCGGAAAAGCATTTTGGGAATATATCAAAGAAGCGGAGTATGAACATAAAAACAAGAGTACAGGTAATACGCAGTTTTATCGTTTTACTTCTCCGAAAAGTAAAGAGTATCCTTTTATGATTGAGATTTTTTCTAAGAAACCGCAGTTTATTGAATTGGATGAAAATGCTGTATTAACGCCCCTTCCGTTTGACGATGAGATTTCCAGTTTATCAGCAATACTTTTGAATGATGCTTATTATGATTTGCTGAAAAATGGGCAGATCATTTTAGATGGAATTCCTGTACTTAGAGATGTTTGCCTTATTCCATTTAAAGCAAAAGCCTGGCTTGACTTAACCGAACGAAAGGCGAATGGTGAGTTGGTTGACAGTAAAAATATCAAAAAACATAAAAATGATGTTTTTCGACTTGGGCAGTTGATTACGGCAGAATCCAGGCAGGTACTTGCAGAGGAAATCGCATCCGATATGAAACGCTTTTTAGATAAAATGGAAAAGGAAACGGTTGATTTGAAAGCTTTAGGTATTCGAGGATTCAATCAGAAATCTATTATAAGTCTGTTGCGAAATTGCTATGGGATAAAGTAATTAGTTTTCTTGAAATCTATCATTACAGAGGAAGAACATTATGAGATACGATTTACAAAGAGGTAAAATTGCATGATAAAGATACTTTTCATCTGCCACGGCAACATCTGCCGCTCGCCCATGGCAGAATATATTTTGAAGGATATGGTAAAAAAGCGGCATCTGGAGGACCGGTTCTGCATCGCATCGGTAGCCACCAGCCGGGAGGAGATCGGAAACGACGTTCACCGGGGAACCCGCCGGAAACTGGCCGAAGAGGGGATTGCCTGCCCGTCCCGTCAAGCCAGACAGGTGACGAAAGCCGACTATGCGGATTTTGATTATTTACTGATCATGGACGAAAACAATCGCAGGAACCTGCTGCGCATCCTGGGAGGCGACCCGGAGCACAAAATCCACGGTATGCTGGACTGGTCGGAGAGACCGAGGGAAATTGCCGATCCCTGGTACACGGGCAATTTTGATATCACATACGACGACATCGTGGAAGGCTGTGAGACCTTCCTGCGGCATCTGAAAGAAAACGGAGAACTATACATATGAACCAGACACCTCTTGAAATCCTGAAAAACAGCCTGCTGGCCGCATTCGGCCTTTTTTGCTTCGGCGTGGGCGTTTACCTGACCATTCAGGCCAACATCGGCGTGGCGCCCTGGGACGCCTTCTGCATCGGTCTTTCACAGAAACTGGGCATTCTTTATGGAACCGCATCCATTATGATCTCACTGACCATCGTTGTCATCGACCTGCTTCTGAAAGAACGCATCGGTATCGGTATGATTCTGGACGCAATCGTAGTGGGGAAGGCAGTGGATTTCTGCAACTGGCTGAATCCGGTTCCCACTTTGCAAAATCCGTTCGCCGGCGTTCTCCTGATGCTTACCGGCCTTTTTGTCATGGGTTTTTCCCAGTTTATCTATATGAAAGCGGCCCTGACCTGCGGGCCGAGGGATTCCATGCTTGTGGCTCTTGGAAAGAGACTGCCTCGTGTTCCGCTGGGCGTCATCAGCATCGGTATTCTGGTAATCGTGCTGGCCATCGGCTGGCTATTGGGCGGACCGATTGGAATCGGAACGGTGATTTCGACTTTCTGTATGGGACCGATGATGCAGCTAGCATTCGCACTGGTGAAGTTTGATGCAAAGAAGGTGGAGCATCAGGACCTGCTCCGGTCGTTTCGTGTTCTTTTTTCGAAAAAATGAAAATAGTACTGGCATTTTTTATTCTGTTGTAGTATAATATACACGTTGCATGTCGAAACAGAATATGCTGGTGTGGCTCAATGGTAGAGCACATCATTCGTAATGATGGGGTTGCGGGTTCGATTCCCGCCACCAGCTCCAACAGAATTTAACAGAAAAGGCGGTCTTTTGGCCGCCTTTTTGAACAGAAAGAAGCGGGATCGAACCCGTGAGGGCAGCACCGTTTGCGAAGCAGTCCGGTGAACTGGTGAGCAGGTGCTGGTCTGAGCAGTCCGAAAGGGACTGCGAGGAGTCAGGATGTGCGAAGCACAGCCGGTCGATTCCCGCCACCAGCTCCAACAAAAAAGGCGGTCTTTTGGCCGCCTTTTGAACTATCCGGGATAATTGTATGTGTATGGGTTTATTATGGGGAAGAGGAACAATGAGAATATTTGAAACGAAAGTACAGGAAATAAAATATAAAGGGCTTTGTCAGGTGTCGAAACAGACCTGGGAGGGAAACGACTCTTTCGCAGCGTTCAATGATATCGCCAAGGTGG
>JAQXSU010000161.1 GCA_029219125.1 Bacillota bacterium | reverse complement strand
AAAAGCGTGTTCCGGGCATTTCAAAAGTTGAGGCACAGGAAACTGCGGATGGCAGAATCGTGCTGCGATTTCAGGATGGAAACTTTAAAGATCCGTT
Organism: Bacillota bacterium; assembly: GCA_029219125.1. Lineage (GTDB taxonomy): Bacteria > Bacillota > Clostridia > Peptostreptococcales > Anaerovoracaceae > RGIG7179. The sequence goes on along the minus strand of JAQXSU010000161.1, from coordinate 3,503 downwards.
TGTGTCAAGATTCGTATCGGATGGAACGATTAAGATGTTTACCTATCTGATTTTGCTGAATGATCCGGAAAAGCATGCATTACTTTGTGTGGAGGAACCAGAGAATCAGTTGTACCCGAATCTGCTGCAGGAATTGGCCGAAGAATTTCGTGCATATGCTGCAGAAGAAGGGCAAGTATTTATTTCAACCCATTCACCGGATTTCCTGAATGCAGTGGAACTGGATGAATTATATTGCCTGGTGAAGGAAAACGGATATACTAAAATTTATAAGGCAAAAGACAGTAAAACAATTCGGAAACTGTACGAAGCAGGAGATCAGCTTGGTCAGCTGTGGCGTCAGGAACTGTTGCTGGAAGAGGTGAGTAAATGAATCTGATTTTCATGCTGGAAGAACGTTCCATGCAGGAGGTCCTGAAGATTATTTTGCCGCAAATCCTTCCATCGGAAATATCTTATAAACTGATTCCACATAATGGAAAGAGCGATTTGGAGACATCAATTCCTCGTAAACTTCAGGCATGGAATGAGCCTGACACAAAATTTGTTATCGTACGGGATCAGGATAGTGCCGACTGCAAAGAAGTAAAAAGAAATCTTCAGACATTATGCAGTAAATCCGGTCGTGATGTGCTGATTCGAATTGCCTGCAAAGAACTTGAAGCATGGTATTTTGGTGATTTAAAGGCGGTATCCGCTGCATATGATAAGGATGTAACGGGATTATCTTCAAAAGCAAAGTACAGAAATCCGGATAATATTGAAAATCCAAAACAGGAATTGAAAAAAATATTTCCAAAACATCAGCAGATTGATGGTGCAAAGCGAATCGCAGTACATATGGACATTGAAAGAAATACTTCTGTAAGCTTTCAGTATTTCATTTCGGGTATAAAACGATTCATTGGTGAAATGTAGGCAGACAATAACCGCAGCTTTTGCGGTTATTTTTTTCGGCGTTTGTGTGTCTTGACATCGCCCCGCAGCGGGGGATAAAATAAAAGGATAAGTTGCGCGGCGAAAAGTGCGTGGCAGACAGTGAGGACAACGGCAAACAACGGTGCGATCCACTGCGGCACAGACAGTGCGTGCTGCGGAACAGACAGTGCAAACCGAGGAGCAGAGAGGGGCAGACATGCTGACGACGACGAAAATCAAGAAAATGGCAAACAACAGCGCATACCAGAAAGGCATGCAGATTCGGTATTCGAAGAAGCGGGTTCTGAATTTTCAGGTGGAGCGGAAGACGCAGTACACCCGCCGAGGCGGCGTTGACACCTGGGATCTGGTGACGGCTCGGGTGCGGGGCAGCAACGGAGAAGTGTATGACGTGGAACTGGGGTATGCAGATGCTGCCGACCAGTTGCGGTCGTATAGCTGTGAATGTCTTGCTTTCGAGAATTACAATGGGCTGTGCAAACATCTTGTGGCGGTGGCGCTCATGTATGCCGACTGGCAGGTAAAGCAGAAGCTGTACGGAGCGGAGGAGGCGGAAGCCGGATCCATGTCTGTGGCTGCGCCGCATCGGTTGGCGGATGAAATGGATATGGAGCCGGAGGATGACGTGATGGGTTTCCGGAGAAACGCAGGGGCGTCTGCCGGGGGAATCAGGCAGGGAGAACCTGTGATACCTTCGAAACCGCCAAAACCAAAGGAGCAGACCAGCCCCTTCATGAAAGAGCTTCTGGAAAAGCAGACCCGTCGCCGTACCGCACCGGTGACGGAGTCGAAGGTCCATGGCAGGGTCACCCTGGAGCCAACACTCAACCTGGGGATGCGGCAGGACACGGTCACCTTCCGCCTGGGAGCGGAAAAAATGTATGTGATGAAAGACATGGCTCAGTTTGCCATGGATGTGATGGCGGAGCGGGAGCATTCCTACGGCAAAAGCCTGTCCTTCACCCACAGCATGGACAGCTTTGCACCGGAAAGCCTGGCGCTGGTTCAGTTCATTCTCCATCATTTCCAGTTAGTGACGGATTACCGAAGCCGGAACATGATGGAAAGCGGGCGCGAGGCGGTCTGTTACATGCCTGCGCAGCGCAGTGTGCCGGTGACCGGCCAGGAACTGGAGGAACTGATCGACGCCTGCGGAAACGGACCCCTTCTGGTGAGTCTCGAGGGCGAAACCGGCATGAGAGAACAGCAGACTTTCTATATGACGGAAGGATGGCCTTTTCATGCGCTGACTTTGTGCGGTGAGTACGAAGATGGTCCGGCGAGTGCGGGCGATGCGGCCGATTCGGCGGGGCCTGTGGACTCTGCCCATCTGACCGGGATCCGGGGTGAGACCGGGCAGCTGGTAGTGCGTCGGGGCAGCAGATATCTCTTTGCGTTTCAGGACGGCCGGATTTACAAAACCCCTCTCCGCGGCATTCACATCATCGAAGACTGGCTGCTTCAGCTGGCGCCCCGCCGCCCGTGGATCCGTGAGTCATACATCCGCAGCGGCAGGATTGAAAGCCGAAAAAATGAAGATACAGGGAAAAGAACGTTTTACATCGAGCGTTCCGACGTGCCCGCATTTTGCCGGGAATTGATGCCGCAGCTGAAAAAAGTGTTCGACGTGCGCTGTGTGGATTTTGCGCCGGAAGACTTCACCGTGTCGGCCGTCAAATTCCGTTTTTATCTGGATTCGCCGGAGAAAGACATTGTCACCTGCCGTGCAGAAGCGGTTTACAATGACCGCGCTTATCCGCTGTACACCGGTGAAAATGCCGGTGTGGAGGCCATGGGGCAGCGGGATCTGATGGAAGAAGTGACCACGTCGCAGATGGTGAAAGGCCTGCTGCCGCTGGATGCGGGCAGGGGGCAGCGCATGATTGCCGGGGATGAGGACAAGCTGTATGCGTTCCTCACCGAAGGCATTGTTTCTCTCCAAAATCTGGGCGACGTATTTGTTTCGGACGCCTTGCGGCGGCTGGAGGTGCGGCCGTCGCCGAAGGTTTCAGTGGGAGTGTCTCTGTCGGGTGATCTCCTGCAGCTTTCCATGGATGCTGAGGGTCTTTCACGCCAGGAGCTGGCGGAGATCCTCAGCCGGTATGATCGCCGGAAGAAGTATCACCGCCTGAAGAACGGTGCTTTCATTCAGATGGACGGTGAGGAACTGGCGGCCCTGGCGGAGATGGAGCAGGGACTGGGTCTGACGGAGAAGCAGCTGGCGAAGGAAGTGGTGGAGCTGCCGCGATTCCGGGCTTTGTACCTGGACAGCCAGATGCGGGAACAGGATGCTCTCCCGGTGGAGCGGAGCCGTGATTTTCGTGCCCTGGTGCGAAACATGAAGACGGTGGAGGATAACGACTTTGAGGTGCCGGAAAGCCTGAAGGGAGTGCTCCGGGGCTATCAGAAGCGCGGCTTCCTGTGGCTGAAAACCCTTGCTTCCGGCGGCTTCGGCGGCATTCTGGCCGATGACATGGGACTGGGAAAAACGCTGCAGGTCATCGCTTTCCTGCTGTCGGAGGCCGAGGAATATGAAGCTGGAAGGGAGGAACATGCGGCTGGAC
>JAQXSU010000160.1 GCA_029219125.1 Bacillota bacterium | reverse complement strand
TTTTCGACAGGGAGGCTTCTGACGGGGCGGCAAGCCTCATCGTTTTCCGACAGGGAGGCTTCTGACGGCTGCGGCAAGCCAGCCATCCGCGCCAGCCAGCCGCCCTCGCCAGCCAGCCGCCCTCGCAAACCAGCCGCCAGTTAGCCGCATCAGCCAGCCGGAATACCCGATTCAAGGGGCTGTGCTGGGCCGCTTTTTAAGGTTAGTCTATTCTAATGCAACAATATACGGAATTTTTTTCAAAAAAGCACGCAAAAATCTGCTGATTTCCTCCAAAAACCGTAAGAAATCGGCCAAATCCATAGGGTTTCTTCCATATAATCCCAATTTTTACGTGCATATCTCGATTTTTTTGCTTATATTGTTGAAAACGCTGTTCCGCGGGCTCTGCGGCCTCGGCGGTTTCTGATGATTGAGCGGCCTTCGGCGGCAGGCGAGTAGGCGGACCGAGCCCGCCGCTTGCACCACGAAAAAACAGGCCCGGACCGGAACTATGTCCGGGCGAGCCTGTCTTATATTTCTCATATTTCGCAAGCCGCCAGGGGCTGACTATTCGCCAGGGGCTGACTATTTCTTCGCTTATTTCGCTTCCTTCAGTTTGGCAACCATTTCACCGGCCTTCACCTGCTGGCCCTCGGAAACGTAGATCTTTTCCACGATGCCGCCGGCAGCTGCCAGGATATTGGTCTCCATCTTCATGGCTTCGATGGTGGCAATCGGCTGATTTGCTTCTACCTTGTCGCCTTCCTTCACCAGGATCTTGATGATGTTGCCCGGGATGTTGGAGCCGATTTCCATCGGATTATTTTCGTCCGCATACAGTACAGAGTTCATGGAGTTGGTGGTTACATCCTTATCCTTGATCTTGATGATGCGGCGGTTGCCGTTGACTTCGAAGATGGCCTCACGGTAGCCTTCGTTGTTGACCGGACGCACTTCAGTCAGCTTCACGATCAGAACCTTACCTTCGCCCAGTTTCACTTCGCAGGTTTCGCCTTCCTCCAGGCTGTGGAAGAAGATATCGGAACCCATGTAGCGGAAGTTGCCGTCTTTGCGGAGAGACTTGATGTAATCTTCGAATACCTTCGGATAGATGGCGTAGGAGATTACTTCTCTGTCGGTGCCCTCCAGTTCCAGGTCATCCTGCAGATGCTTGCGGATAGCGTCGAAGTCTTCCGGCGGCAGCAGTTCGCCCGGACGGCAGGTGATCGGCTTCTTATCCTTCAGAACCAGCTTCTGCAGCTTTTCCGGGAATCCGCCTTCCGGCTGACCCATCATACCTTCGAAATAGGAAACGATGGAATCCGGGAAGTCCATGTTGGCAGCCTTTTCGTAAATGTTCTCCGGCGTCAGATCGTTCTGTACCATGAAGATGGCCATGTCGCCCACCGCCTTGGAGGACGGCGTTACCTTCACGATATCGCCCAGCATCTGGTTTACGGTCTTATACATGTTCTTCACTTCTTCGAACTTGTGACCCAGACCGAAGCTTTCCACCTGCGGCTTCAGGTTGGAGTACTGGCCGCCAGGAATCTCGTACTTGTAGATTTCTGCGGTGGAGGTAACCAGTTCGGATTCGAATCCGCTGTATACCGGTCTTACGTCCTTCCAGTATTCGTCAATCTTCTGTAAATCATCCGGCACCAGACCGGTATCTCTTCTGGAGCTTTCCACAGCCGCTACCACGGAGTTCAGTGCAGGCTGGGACGTCAGTCCGGACATGGAGTTGAACGCAGCATCCACGATATCCACGTCTGCCTGCGCTGCCATCATGATGGTAGCGATACCGTTTCCGGAGGTGTCGTGGGTATGCAGGTGAATTGGAATACCGATTTCGGATTTCAGGGCTCTTACCAGCTGTCTTGCCGCCATCGGCTTCAGCAGACCGGACATGTCTTTGATTCCCAAAATATGTGCGCCCCGCTTTTCCAGTTCTTTGGCCATTCTGACGTAGTAGTCCAGGTTGTATTTGGTTCTCTTTTCATCCAGAATATCTCCGGTGTAGCAGATGCAGGCTTCTGCGACCTTGCCCTGGTTCAGGGTTTCGTCCAGTGCCACTTCCATACCCTGAATCCAGTTGAGGGAGTCGAAGATACGGAATACATCGATACCGCCCTTGGCGGACTGCTTTACGAATTCACGGATGACATTATCCGGATAGTTCTTATATCCTACTGCATTGGCACCGCGGATCAGCATCTGGAACAGCAGGTTCGGCATCTTTTCACGCAGAACGTCCAGTCTTTCCCACGGAGATTCCTTCAGGAAACGGAATGCTGTATCGAAGGTTGCACCGCCCCACATTTCCACGGAGAACAGGTCTTTTCCGTATACCGCCATGGCCGGCGCGATCTTCTCCATGTCCACGGTTCTTACACGGGTTGCCATCAGAGACTGCTGTGCATCCCGCATGGTGGTATCGGTGATCAGCAGCTTCTTCTGGTCCAGTACCCACTTGGACAGAGCTTCCGGACCCTGCTCATCCAGAATCTGCTTGGTACCGCGCAGACCCTGCAGGTCTTCCGGCTTGAACCGCGGGAAGACCGGTACGTTGAACTGCGGCTTCACACCTCTTGTTTCATTTACAAATTTATTGCCGAGGAACTCGATGACCTTCAGTTCCTTATCGTCTACCTTGTCGATCTGGAGCAGTTCCGGCGTGCTGGCAATGAATCCGGTGTCGCACATTCCTGCGCGGAAGGTCGGATGATTCAGCACGTTGAGCATGAACGGAATGTTGGTCTTCACGCCCTTGATTACGGTTTCACCCAGGGCTCTGACTGCCTTTCTTCTGGTGTCTTCGAAGGTTCTGCTGTAAGCCGTCACCTTTACCAGCAGGCTGTCATAGAACGGAGTGATTTCGGAACCGGTGAATCCGTTTCCGCCGTCCAGACGCACGCCCAGGCCGCCCGGGCTGCGGTAGTATTCAATCACGCCGGTATCCGGCATGAAGTTGTTCACAGGATCCTCTGTGGTGATACGGCACTGGATCGCATGACCGGTCACCTTGATGGAGTCCTGTCCTTTAATATCAATTTCTTCGGAATCCAGACGATAGCCCTGTGCAATCAGGATCTGCGCCTGCACGATATCCACACCGGTTACGATTTCGGAAACCGTATGCTCTACCTGAATACGAGGGTTCATTTCGATGAAATAGTGGTTTCCATGCTTATCCACCAGGAATTCCACTGTACCCGCACTTCTGTAATCCACTGCTCTCGCAATCTTGATGGCATCTGCACAGATGGCCTGGCGCTGCTCTTCCGTCAGGCACAGTGCCGGTGTGAATTCGATGACCTTCTGATGACGACGCTGGATGGAACAGTCTCTTTCATATAAATGAACGATGTTTCCTTCCTTGTCACCCAGGATCTGCACTTCGATGTGTTTCGGATTTTCCAGATATTTTTCAATAAAGATATCATCGATACCGAAAGCCTTGGCCGCTTCGGATCTGGCACTTCTGAACTGCGGAAGCAGTTCTTCGGCACTATGTACGATACGCATGCCGCGTCCGCCGCCGCCGGCAGCTGCCTTCAGCATGATCGGATAACCGCAGGATTCTGCGAATTTTACGGCTTCCTCTTCCGTCTGGATGGCTTTTTCCACACCCGGAATGGTAGGAACGCCTACGGAGTGGGCCACGATCTTGGACTTGATCTTGTCGCCCAGTTTATCCATCATTTCTGCAGTCGGTCCGATGAATTCAATGCCCGCATCGGCACATGCCTTGGCGAATTCCACGTTTTCTGCCAGGAATCCATATCCCGGATGGATGGCATCTACGCCCTTGGACTTGGCCAGTGCGATGATTTCGTCGATACCCAGATAAGCGCCTACCGGAGTCTTTCCCTTGCCGATCTGATACGCTTCGTCTGCCTTGGTTCTGAACAGAGAATTCTTGTCTTCTTCGGAATAGATTGCCACGGTACGAATGCCCAGTTCACGGCAGGCACGGAATACAC
>JAQXSU010000159.1 GCA_029219125.1 Bacillota bacterium | reverse complement strand
GTGATTGATGGTCTGATAGAACAGATCACGGAAAGAATCATAATCATTGGACTGTGCCAGCGCCCACATGGTCTTGGTCACCGTTGCTTCCAGCGTCATGTCGTAGGCTTCAATCAGATTGAATTCTGTTTTCATCCTTCTTCCCACCTGATAAACAGACATATCGCTGCCCTCATGGGTGACCTGTGTTGCCATCACAATGATTTTTCCGGCCTGTAGTCCCTTTTGAATCGCTTCATAGAAACTGTGATCGCCATAGTCCGGGAAACCACCTACGCCGAAGGACTCGATGATCACACCGTCGTATTTTTCCAGCAGCATATCCAAAAATGCACCGTCGATTCCCGGAATCAGCTTCAGAAGGAAGATATTTGCATTCAGTGAATGATAAAAACGAAGATGACCGGAGATACGTTCTTTGTCATTGATAAAGTATACAATGCGGCTGTTCTGAATCATGGCGATCTCAGGAAAGTTGATGGTTGTAAAAGCATTGTAGCTTTTGGAATACTCTTTTTTCGCTCTGGTGCCGGAGATGACTTTCCCGCCGAAGACGATGTTTACACCATGGGAGCGATCATCGGCAGCAAACAAAATACTGTCGCGGAGATTGGTCCTGGCATCGGTCACCGGCAGATTGATCGGCTTCTGCGCACCCGTAACCACAACCGGACGACGGTTGTTCTGAATCAGATAGGAGAGGGCAGAAGCAGTGTATGCAAGGGTATCTGTTCCGTGACATACCACGAATCCGTCATAGTAATCATATGCTTTTTCGATACATTCCAGGACCTTCAGCCATACATCCGGACCCACATTGGTACTGTCGATGTTAAACAGCTGGACGGTTTCAACGTCGCAGATCTGCGTTACTTCCGGGACAAATTCCAGCAGTTCGTCTGATGTAATAGCAGGCATCAACCCATTTTCAGACTGCTTACAGGCGATGGTGCCGCCAGTGGCAATGACTAAAATTTTCTTTCTGTAAAACATATTTGAATTCCTCTTTTTCTGATAGATAGAATGCTGTACTCATGGCTTTCCGATTCGCACGGAAAGCTTGACCAGATAATCGTAATAGCCGCCCACAGACAGGTCGTCCAGGATCACTTCTTCATAGAAATCAGAAGCCAGATGCATGTCATTGTCTGCGGCATGCTGCAGCAGCTTCCGGCAGTTGTCACGGACATTCCGGTAGCCGTGATCATCGTAGATGCACAGATACTGCCCGCCTCCGTCAAAAACCGCATCGGTATAGCCGCTGGCTTCCAGATCTTCCTTATCCACCACGGAATAAAACCTGGAATATTTGTATCCGTTCTCCGTTACGCTGTCAACGGGTATGATGCCGCCGATGGCATAGCAGCTGGGAACTCCCAACTCCTGACGGAAATTCAGATGATCACTGACGGCCTCGGCGATGGCTTTTTCATCATCCGGCCCCATATAGCTGGTGGTGATGTGATATTCGTCCGGCAGGGTTTCCGTCACGATGACGCCGATGGGCGCATGAAGTCCCTCCTTGGTCAGCTCGATTTTCGTATCGATAAACTTTTTCGACCACTGAAGCTGACTGATCATCTGATCAATTTCACTGCGCCGTGCTTCCAGAAGGTCGATGAGAGCCTGAGGAGAGCGGTGTTCCATATGCTCCTTGATATCTTTCAGAGGAACCCGCAGGTCCCGCAGCGCCATCAGCACAGAAAAGGTTTCGATCTGGGTGTAGGAATAATACCGGTAGCCATGTTCATCGGTGATGGCAGGCTTGAAAATGCCGATGTCATCGTAATGAAACAAAGTCTGCTTTTTTACGCCGCAGATCTTTGCAAACTCTCCTGTGGTGAAGTAGTTTTTACTGTTTCTCATGGTGCCGCCTCCCGGATGCGCTATTTTTCTCATTATAGCACGGAGATTTTTGGGCTGTCAATTCTTGCTGCAATCATGTATAATGTACATGAGATGTTTTGGATTTTCAAGGAGGAAAATGAAGTGAAATACATTCAGGTGGACATACATGTAAAACGGGAGGGCATCGAGCCGGTGGTCTCCGCACTGCTGGGAATCGGGATCACCGATACGGTGGTGGAGGATCCCGCCGACATCGACGAT
>JAQXSU010000158.1 GCA_029219125.1 Bacillota bacterium | reverse complement strand
GTAATGGATGCCGTTTCCGTATCAATGGTACATTCTGCACCCATCGGAAGGGTCATCATAGGCTTTCCATGTCCTGATTGTACATTATACATTACAGGAATGTCAAGTCCTTCCAAAACATCTTTCATGCAGCAGATGCTGTCGAACTCCGGCATATCCTCGTTCACAATCTTGGTGAACTGACCGAGGATCACACCTCTGCAGTCACGGAATTTTCCTGCATTGCGCAGGTGATAAGCCCACTTCTCAATCTTGCTGATCGGTTCGCAGACTTCTTCGATGAATACGATTTTATCTTTCGTATTCATTTCATACGGTGTGCCGATACTTGCGGAAAGCAGTGACAGATTTCCGCCGATCAGCTGACCCGTTGCTTTTCCCTCCTTCAGGACTTCAATCGGAAAACCCTTTGGATTTCTGAACTCAAATGTTTCATCTGCGTTCAGAGCCTCAAACAGAGAATCTCTCGTCTCCTCATCGAAGGAATCTACCATATTGGAAGATACCATCGGTCCATGGAAGGTTACCAGCCCGCAGTTCTGGTTGAGCCCGAGATGCAGGTTGGTCACATCACTGTAACCCAGGAAAATTTTCGGATTCTTTCGAATCAGATCATAATCCAGGTATTCCATGATCCGGCTGCTGCCGTCTCCTCCGCGGATGCAGAAGATTGCGTCTACTTCGGGATCAGCAAACATCCGGTTCACCCACTGACCGCGGACCTCACCGGTACCGGCCATATAACCGCCGTAATTGCTGTCCAGATTATCAGCAGCCTTCACTTTATATCCCATTTCCTCCAGAAACTTCACGCATTCACGAACACGTGAGGTTTCTGTATCGGAGCTGGTGGCGATCATTCCGATGGTCGCGCCTTTTTCCAGTTTCTTCGGATATTTCATCATCTCTTAGAACCACATCAGGTTTACGATCACGCAGGATGCGATCAGGGAAGCCAGGTCGCCCAGCAGGCCTGCAGCAACAGCATGTCTTGTGTTGGAAACACCAACAGAACCGAAGTATACTGCCAGTACATAGAATGTAGTTTCGGTAGAACCTAATGCTACGGAAGCAATTCTACCAATCTGGGACTGAGTACCATAAGTCGTTACCAGATCTGTCATCATACCGGTTGCACCGCCGCCGGTGAAGGATCTCATCACTGCCATCGGCAGAACTTCACCCGGGCAGCCGATCAGTTCGGTTACCGGGCTGATCAGGTCACAGAATGCCACCATTGCACCGGATGCTCTCAGCATACCGATTGCACACAGCATCGCTACCAGATAAGGGATAATCATTACTGCAGTGCTGAAACCGTCTTTCGCACCGGTGGTAAAGGAGCTGTACATAGGAACTTTCTTTACCAGAGCATAAATGGCAACCAGACAAATAACGACTGGAATCGCCCATGTAGAAATCTGTTCTAATATCGCTGTCATTCTATTCTACCTCCTACATATATACTTTCTCAGAAGCGGAACCCTTCAGCACATAGCCTTCCGGAAGAACAATCGGATCATTTCCGATGTATTCATCATTGACTTCCAGAGTTCCGGCAGCAATCTCGTTGGCAATCACGTTTTCCAGTTTCCATCTCTTGGTCTTCTGGAAAATCAGAGAGCAAGCGACACCTACTACTGTAGAAATGGTGGTTGCAATGATTGTCGGTACGATAATTTCAGCAGCGCCTTCTGCCTGAATCGCAGCACGGATACCGATTGCAGTGGTAGGCAGCAGGGTGATGGAAGTGGTAGAAATCGCCATCAGCATGCACTGTGCGTCAGTTGCAATGTTCTTGGTCTTATTCAGAGTCTGCAGTTCCTGCATGGCTTTCAGACCGAATGGAGTAGCAGCATCGCCGATACCCAGAATGTTTGCTGCAAAGTACAGGGCCATTGCAGAGTTTGCAGGGTGGTCAGCAGGTACTTCCGGGAACAGAAGTCTCATCAGCGGAGCGATTGCCTTACCCAGCTTTTCACACAGACCGGAATCCTCCATTACCTTCATCAGTCCACAGAAGAATGCCATAATACCGATCAGGCCCAGTGCGATATCCACACCTGTCTGGGCGAAATCGAAGATGTTCTGCAGCACAGCGTCCATTGTTCCGGTTACTGCACCGGCAACAACGCCGATAATCATGAATGCTGCAAATAAGTAGTTCATCATAATTCAAGTTCCTCCTCATAACGTTTTACGCATCTGTTTATAATTGCGTTGAAATAATGTCTGCCTGCCCCTGTATGCCGGCAGCACGGATATCATTTGCAAAACCCATGCCAAAGTGAAGCGGACATGAAAAAAAATCGAAAAGTGTTCGGTTTGTGTTCATATCGTCACATTCTTTTCAAAATATTTCTGCCGCATCCGTTTTCAGAATCCATTTTTGTCCGTCTTTCCGAACGCAAATTCCTGAATTCAGAACAGCAAAAGATTTTCATCGCCGACTCACCAGTGTTTTTCCAAAAAAAAGCCCTTGCATTCAGGCATAGTTCTTGCTTAAATATTTTGTGGAGAAAAAAATCCATCCTAATAATAAATAAAGGAGCGTTTCATGAACAAACTGAGAATCACATACACCTACCCTACCATCGTCCGACAGATCATGTATCTGGCCATTTTTTTCTACGTGCTGCTGAACTTCGGTGTCATTGCAGAAATCATGATCTTTAAAGTAGAAGGATATTATGAAAATGTCCGCCCGCTGATGACCTTTCTGATTTATCTGGTCGTATTCGCCGTGATCATTGCGCTGTTCTTCGGATATAAATTCTGCTACAGCGAATATGATGCCAGTACCCTGACCTATCACAACCGCCTGCTGCGGAAAGAGAAAACGCTGGATCTGACCCAGGTCCGCTTCGCCATCTTTGATCGGTTCGGCGTGAAATTCTACAATACGACTACAGTCGATTCCGATAAAGATACGCCGATCTTCAGAATTCCATTCTACCGTCTGGGATTCGTCAATGCAGTGGAGATAGACAGACTGTACAGATTTCTGGCTGCACGCGGTGATGTGGGTGTCGTTAAGACCTATAAAACGCTGATCGGATATTCCAACCCATGGAAGCTGCTGATTGTCTTTTACGGAATTTTCGTTTATGCGTTTCTGGTAAACTGCATCACGCCGGTTACCGCATTCCTTGTGCTCTGGCAAAGTCACGGCATTCCATCCTAGGGCATAACAGTCTTACAAACAAATAGAACAAACTTACATTAAGAACAACAAAAGGAGAAAGAAATCGAAATGAAGCAATATAACAACCTGGTACGCCTGCTGGATCTGGATTCTGACTTTATCATTGACCTTCGCTATGCCACACCGGATAACTTCACGGGAAGCGTCGTGTATGACTTTCAGGAATGCTACATCGATATTCATACGGCGCAGCAGTTAATCACAGCGAAAAATCTGGCAAAAAAAGACGGATACAGAATGAAGATCTGGGATGCCTACCGTCCTGTCAGCGCCCAGCAGCGGTTCTGGGACCTGGTGCAGGATAACAATTTCGTCGCATATCCGCCGGACATGGCAACCATGAAAGAATTTAAAAACTCACATATGAACGGGCAGTGTGTCGACGTCACGCTGACTGCTGACGACGGCACGGACATTCCAATGCCCAGTAAATTTGACGAATTTACAGAAATAGCCCGCCTTGACTGTCCGAAGACCACCGGCGAGGCAAGGAAGAACGCCGAGTATCTTCGTGATATCATGGTCAAAGCAGGCTTTACACCATACGATGGTGAGTGGTGGCATTTCTACGATCACAACGTTAAGCCGGCCCGTTATTCGGAGCAGCCCTGCGACTGAGAATCGCTGTCAGATTCTGCATCCTGCGCATCCTGTGCAGCAAGGCGTGCCTCTTCGGCCTGCTGACGTTCCAGCTTTTCCATCTGTTCCTGCCGGTGGTTCATGAGAGATTCCATCATGCTGACACCTGGCCGGCGCAAAATATAAATAAAAGACACGACAATCAATATAAGACCTGCAGCAATTTTAAGTTTTGTAATCATAATGCAATTCCTTTCTTTGTGAATCTATCCGCATTATATACGAAATAGATATTTTAATCAAGTAGGAGGTATTTGAATTTGAACGGACATTTTTCCATGATCAATAAGCGGGGTGCCATTGCCGCATCCGTATTCGTGGCTGCAAACATCGTTCTGCTGTCTATTTCCCTGGCATTCAAGCTGAATGGAGGCAGAATCTGGCTGATTCCGATTATCGTCTTTGCGGTTACGTTCCTGTTTTCCATCATGATCCTCATGTCGGTACTCCGGGCAGGAATTGACATCAAAGCAGACATGGTGATTCTGCCGGATCTGGATCCTTCCAAAGGAAAGCAGCCGAAATTCCGGATTGGCCGTCTGATGGACATTCAGCTGCAGAACGGAGAAGGAATTGTGCTGGATCCTGAAAAAGACAGCCTTCTGGGCGGTCGGGTCGTATTCTTCCTGGATGACGATACCACAGAAACCTATTATCCGATTTCCATCACTGCATCCCAGTACAGAAAAATCCATGACGGCATGCTGAAGATGGCAGAAGCAGCACGTGCAGAAACAAATTCCAAAGCATGATCTTACTCATACAAATACATCTTCCAAAGGAAGAGGCTGTCGCGCAGTTGACCAATTCGGTCAACCGATGCGACAGCCCTTTTCTTTCCTGCAGTCATTCCCCTGATGTCATAAAGCACGGATTCCCCATGTGATGACGAAAACCGCAAAAGCGGCGATTACCAGGAAGATTACTCCCCGGATCCGTCTGTTTTTCCGCTCTTCCTCCTCATCATAGTTTTCCGTCTTCCCTTCCGCAAGCTTCCTTTTATAGGCATCCATTTCTTTTTTCACCTGATCCTCAAAAGGCCGCTCCGGAATCTTAAATTTCATGGTCTCTCCTCCTCTCCTTTTTATGTCCTATTTTCCGAACACATCCTTCATGACGCGCAGCGCATTCAGGTGCGTGATCTTATCAATTTCGTCATATGTAAAGTGACCTTCCAGCCTTTCAATCAGCTGATCAAAACCGCCGTAGTTTACCACTTCGCCGTTATCTTCGATACCGTCAAAGTCAGAACCGAAGCCGATGGCGTCGATGCCGGCCTTATCCTTCATGTATTCCAGGTGCTGAATGATCTGATCGAAGGTTGCGTGCTCCGATCCCTCTTTCAGGAAGGAGCGCTCAAAATTGATGCCCACGACACCGCCTGCATTGCCCAGGGTCTTCAGCTGATCATCGGTCAGATTTCTTCTGTGGTTGCAGAGTGCTCTCGCACAGGAATGAGACGCAACAAACGGTTTTTTGCTGTATTTGGCCACATCATAGAATCCGCCTTCTGACAGATGGGAAACGTCGATGATCATGCCCAGCTCGTTCATCTTTTCCACTACTTCGATACCAAACGGTTTCAGTCCTCTCATGTGTTCTTCATGATCATCTCTGCATGGGAAGCCAAGAGAATTCTCAAAATTCCAGGTCAGAGTAATCAGCCGGATGCCCATGTCATACGCTTCCTGCAGCCGCTGGATCTTTCCATCCAGGAACACGCCGTCTTCCACAGTCAGCAGAGAAGAAAGCAGACCTGCCTCCTGGTTCTTTTTTATATCCTCCACAGAGTAAACCGGACGGATCTTATCCTTGTGAAGCTCCATCTGCGTCTGATAGTAAGCGTAAATGCCTTTCAGGATATCATAGGCATCCATGGTCTCCATTTCCTGACGGGACAGATACATAGCAAAAAACTGCACCAGGCTGTCATGCTCTTTCAGCAGCTTCAGGTTGATGGAAGTCTCTCCATCATAGAAACTTCTCTCCGGTTTTCTCCAACCTTCGATCAAAGTATCACAATGCATATCCACAATTCTCATTTCAAATCCTCCTGTATCTATGATATAATAATCAATATGAATAAATATAAAGCAAGTATCATGCCAACCATTTTGCGGCGTGTGACGGGTCGTCTGATGTGGCATGAGATTTGCATTATAAACTGTCTGGATATGTTTATGATTATGTCTTTCATACTTATCTGACAAAACGTACAGCAAGGATTTTTCAGGAGGAAAAAAGCAAGATGAGAAAAGAAATCGTACGAGATACCCGCGTTACAGTGGATCTGGGCAGGCTGAAGCACAATATGCAGCTGATTCGCGAAATGGTCGGTGAAGATGTGGCCATCATGCCGGTTATCAAAGCCAACGGCTACGGTCACGGAGCCATAGGCATCGCACCGACCCTGATGGAATGCGGCGTCACCTATCTGGCAGTTGCCACCTTAAGTGAAGCACTGGACCTGAAGGAAGCAGATCCGGATTACCCGGTTTTCATTCTGGGCCACACGCCGGACCGTTTTCTTCACTACATCGTTGAAAATAATATTACCCAGACTGTGTTCTCCCTGGAACAGGTAAAGCTTCTCGGAGAACTGGCAGGAAAAGCAGGAAAGAAAGCAAAGGTTCATGTAAAACTGGACACCGGATTCCATCGTCTGGGATGCATGCCGACACCGGAATATGAAGAAGCCGTATATCAGATGTTCCAGGTGGAAAATGTGGAAGTAGAAGGCATCTTCAGCCATCTGGCCCTGGCAGGCGAAGAAGCGGACGAGGCGCAGTACAGCCTGCTGACCGGCTTTATCGACCGCCTCGAAAAACGGGGCTGCACCTTCCGTTACCAGCATATTGCCGACAGCATCGCCTGTGTGGACTATCCGCAGTACCGCATGAACATGATTCGTCCAGGCGCACTGATCTACGGTATGATCGGCTTCCACAAGGGTAAGCTGCCGGTACAGCAGATCATGACCTTCCACAGCGCCATTTCCCAGCTTCATACCCTGCAGCCGGGAGAAGGTCTCAGCTATGATTACGCCTGGAAGGCCCAGCGTGAAAGCATTATCGCAACCATTCCGTTCGGCTATGCCGATGGATATCCGAGAAACATGCGGGATAAGGGTTATGTGATCATCAATGGCGTAAAATGTCCGCTGGTAGGCGTCATCTGCATGGATCAGTGCATGGCAGATGTCACCGATGTTCCGAATGTATGCCCTGGTATGGATGCAATTATCTACGGAGACGGCAGCGACGGATCCATGACGATCCAGGAAGCTTCCGAGCTGGCAGGTTCCAATAAAAACGAAATCATAGCGCGGATTTTGGAACGTCCGGCAAGAGAATACGTGAAATAAACGCGAAATAAACGGGAATAAACGGGAATAAAAAGGAATAAATAAGCGAATAAATAAACGAAAGTGCAGGCAAATCGTCTGCACTTTCTTCTTTCAGAATTTCACAATTTCATCAGAATTTAATGTGATATTTTTTCAGTTTATCGTAGAAAACAGTTCTGGACATATCCAGCTCCGTCATGGCAAGCTGTTTGTCACCATTGTATTTCAGCAGGGTGACTTCCAGAATACGTTCTTCTTCTTTCTCCAGCATTTCCTTCATGGTGGTCGGAATGCTGCCTTTTCCGATTTTCAGATGTTCGGAATAGATGATATTGGATTCGCACAAGGTCACTGCCCGTTCAATGGCATTTTCCAGTTCCCGCACATTTCCCGGCCAGTTGTAGGAAATCATTTTCTGCAGTGCATCACCGGAAAACTGCTTTTGCTCCAGACCGTAGTTTTCGCAGACGCTCTTCAGAATCTGGTTGATCAGCAAATACAGATCCGCCTTTCTTTCACGGATCGGTGGAATCTCAATAGGGAATACATTAATCCGGTAGAACAAATCCTGACGGAACCTTCCCATGGTCACCTCTTCC
>JAQXSU010000157.1 GCA_029219125.1 Bacillota bacterium | reverse complement strand
TAAAGCCGGAAGTCGAAGTATTTGAAGTAAAATAGTACAGCGTCGTACAGAAAGGAAGTATAAATATGAAACTTTGGGAAATTGCACATTCTCGCACCGGTGATAAGGGTAACATTTCCAATATTTCTCTGATTGCGTATGATCCGAAGGACTATGAACTCTTGAAGGAAAAAGTAACGCCGGAGAGAGTCAAAGAACATTTTAAAGGTATTGTAAAAGGAGAAGTGGTTCGCTACGAGCTGCCGAATATCTGCGCACTGAACTTCGTGATGTACGCAGCACTGGGCGGCGGCGTAACCCGCTCCCTGTCCGTAGATATGCACGGAAAGGGCCTGAGTTCCTACCTGCTGGATATGGAAATCTAAAAGCATGACATAAACCACAATTACCATCTTTTTCACTGAAAGCGCCCGAGGGAAAACTTTTCTCCTCGGGCCTTCCTCTTTTCATCCGTATTAAGCTGATATATTTCTAAATTTTTCATGGAGATTCTCTTAAATAAATTGAAAAAATTCCGCAGGCAAGATATAATATTGAAAGAACTGTAAATGATAAGAAACGGATGATTTTTTCGTTGAGATAGGAAGACAGAGAAAAGGAGATTTTGACAATGGGATTTGCGACGGAAGTTGGTATTGACCTGGGTACCGCCAATGTGCTGGTATATATCAAGGGAAAAGGGATCGTGCTCAATGAACCATCGGTGGTAGCGATCAACAAGGATACGGATGAAATTCTGGCAGTAGGTGAAGATGCCCGCCAGATGCTGGGAAGAACGCCTTCCAATATTATCGCAGTGCGTCCGCTGCGGGATGGCGTGGTTTCTGACTATGATATTACGGAAAGAATGCTGAAGTACTTCATCAAGAAGACCTGCGGCTCCGGCCGGTTCTTCAAGCCGAAAATCATGATTTGTGTGCCGAGCGGTGTAACTGATGTGGAAAAGCGTGCAGTAAGAGAAGCGGCACAGCAGGCCGGCGGCAAGGACGTGTATCTGATGGAGGAACCGGTTGCGGCTGCCATTGGCGCCGGGATTGATATCAGTAAGCCGGATGGGGTCATGGTCATCGATATCGGAGGAGGCACCACGGATATCGCCGTGATCTCCCTGGGCGGCATCGTAGCCAGCACATCTGTGAAGATGGCCGGCGATAAGTTCGATGAAGCCATCATCAAATACATGAGAAAAGAGCACAAGCTGTACATCGGTGAACGGACGGCAGAGGAACTGAAGGTGACCATCGGTACGGCATTCCCGCGGGATGAAGTCATCACCAAGGAATGTCGCGGACGGGATCTGGTGACTGGTCTTCCGAAGAGCGTGGATGTGACATCCGATGAAATGATGGACGCACTGGACGAAGCGATGCAGACCATTACGGAAGCGGTACACAACGTTCTGGAAAGAACGCCGCCTGAACTGGCAGCGGATATCAGCAATTCCGGCATCGTGCTGACCGGCGGCGGCGCACTGCTTTACGGCATCGACAAGCGGATTGAAGACCGGACAGGAATCAAGGTGATCATCGCAGAGGATCCGAAGTCCTGCGTGGCCATCGGTACCGGGAAGGCACTGAACGAGCTGGAAGCGCTGGAAGGAAACTCTCTCAACCGGAGAGCTCCATATCTTTAATACGTGTATGAAACAGACGGGGCTGCCGGAGGGCGGCCCTGTATTTCTATCCGCAGAATGTAAAAGGACAGAAAACGGGAAAGGACAGAAAACGGAATGAAACTGGAACTGATCGCCACTGCCACCTTCGGGTTGGAGGCTGTGGTAAAAAGAGAAATTGAAGCACTGGGATATAAGATCCTGCGGTCTGAGGATGCCAAGATCACATTTCTGGGGGATGAACGGGCTGTGGTTCGGTCTAACCTCTGGCTGCGGACAGCAGACCGGGTCCAGATCAAGATGGCGGAGTTTACAGCACTGGAGTTTGAAGATCTGTTCCAGCAGGTGAAGGGCATCGCCTGGGAGGAGTGGATCCCTGTGGACGGAAAATTTATCGTCAACGGCTCCTCTGTGAAGTCGAAGCTTTCCAGCGTGCCTGCCTGCCAGTCGGTGGCAGAAAAGGCCGTGGTGGAACGTCTGAAGGAATGCTATGGGGTGGATTATTTCACGAAAAGCGGGGCACTCTATGATATCAAAATCACCCTGCTGAAGGACCGGGTCACCGTGACGCTGGATACCACAGGCCCGGGACTGCACAAGCGTGGATACCGAGTGGAAAATGTGGAGGCGCCAATGAAAGAAACCCTGGCTGCGGCACTGGTGCAGCTTTCCTTCTGGAAGAAGGACCGGCTGATGGTGGATCCGTGCTGCGGCTCGGGGACCATTCTCATTGAAGCAGCCCTCATGGGAAGAAACATCGCGCCGGGTCTGAATCGGCACTTCACATCGGAGGAATGGGATGCCATACCGGCGAAGCTTTGGAAAGAAGAAAGAAAAGCGGCTTTTGAAGCCATCGACTACGATACAGAGCTGCAGCTTTATGGGATGGACATCAACCCCCATGCGGTAAAGGCTGCCATGGCCAATGCGGAGGAGGCCGGGGTAGACGACTGCATCCGGTTTCGCCAGGGCGATGCCGCAAACATCGGGACGATGGATTTTGGGAAGAAAAAGGGAGGTGTGGTGGTCACCAATCCGCCGTACGGCGAACGGATCGGTGACCGTAAATCCATTGACCGCATCTATGACGCATTCTGCCAGTTTTTCCGGGAACATGCCACCTGGTCTCTGTTTATGGTGACTTCCGACAAGACGGCGGAGAAAAAAGCATTCGGCAGACCTGCGGACAGACGGCGGAAGCTGTTTAACGGACGGCTGGAGGTCTGCTACTACCAGTTCCACGGGCAGAAACCGGACAGAACCGGCAGGTCGGAGAAAAAAGAAACGGGTGAATAAGAATGAATATTCGGGTAAATCATAGTATCAAGACGCCAATTTACATGCAGATTGCCACCCAGATGAAGAACCAGATTCTCACCGGGGAAATCGCTGCGGGCAGCACTCTGCCGTCGGAGCGGTCCATGGCGCAGATTCTGGGGGTTCATCGGAACACGGTGGTGCGGGCGTACAGCGAGCTGAAGGATCAGGAACTGATCGATTCCCGTCAGGGCGTGGGATATGTGGTCTGCCTCCGGGAAGCAGAAGGAAGCAATGCAGAGTCGACCAAAGGAAAGCGGGTCCACTGGCCCAGCCAGATCCGTGAAAAGTATCGGGATCTGGAGGTAACCTTCGATGATCTGTTCCAGCGGTTTCAGGAAGAGGATGTGATTTCGCTGGGCAGCGGCATCGCCACCACAGAGATTTACGACACAGAGAAAGTGGCCCAGGATATCGCCGGACTGGTGACAGAAGAAGGACGAAATCAGTATTTTTACAGTCCTTACCAGGGGGATGCAAACCTGCGGCAGAAGCTGGTATCTTTTTTAAGCACCAAAGGAATCAAGGCCACCATGGGGGAGATCCAGATTCTGACAGAGACCAACCAGGCGCTGGACTTTATCGTAACCCTGCTGGTGAATCCCGGGGATGTGATTCTCATGGAAGAACCGGTGTCGCCGGATGCATACCGTGCCATGGAACTGGCCGGCGGGCGCATCATCACGGTGCCGGTGGACATGGACGGCATGCAGTGTGACCGGCTGGAGGAGCTGATTCTGCTGTATAAACCCCGGTTTATTTACGTCAATTCCAGTTTCCACGATCCTACGGGTGCGATCCTGTCCATGGAGCGCAGGCAGCAGATTGTGGAGATTGCAGGGCGCCACAGAGTTGCCATCATCGAGGATGATGCAGCATCGGAGCTGGTTTACAGCGGTGCCAAATTTCTTCCCATCAAAGCATACGATAAACTGAATAATGTGATCTACATATATTCATTTTCGCTCACCTTCATGCCGGGGCTTTCGCTGGCTTTCGTCGCGGGAGATAAATCGCTGATCCGAAATCTGTCTTATCTGGTTTCCGTCCGCATGGTTGCCACCGACTGGCTGACCCAGAAGCTGATTGCCAAATATCTGGATGACGGCAGTTATTATCAGGTGCTGGACCGGTTTCGGGAGAACTATGCGCTGAAGCAGGAACTGATCTGCAGAAAGCTGGATCAGATGAAGATGCTGGGAGTGGAATACGAAAGGCCCAGAGGCGGCGTGTATATCTGGTGCAGACTGCCGGAAGGCATCGACAGCAAGGAGCTGGTGATCAAAGCACACCGCAGAGGTGTTTCGCTGCTTCCGGGATACGTGTTCTATCCGCAGAAAAACGGTGGGAGAGACCATATCCGGCTCAACTATTCCTATGAGAGCCGGGAGAGAATTCTCCAGGGAATGGATATATTAAAAGAGACCATTAAAAGTGAACTGGCACATAAAAAATAAAGAGTGCTGGTACTTTTAATTTTTTCTCGATATAGTAAAATTTTTATCAGAAAGAACTAATGGGAGAGCAAAATCTTCGGGCGAGTGGATTTTGCATAGTGAAAGGAGAAATGAAAAATGGCTGTAAATTTAAAAGGTAGAAGTTTCTTAACTCTGATGGATTTCACTCCGGCTGAAATCAGATACATGCTGGACCTGGCGCATGACCTGAAGGCAAAGAAGAGAGCAGGTATCTGCAATCAGGTACTGAAGGGCAAGAACATCGTCCTGCTGTTCGAAAAGACTTCCACCAGAACCAGATGCGCTTTTGAAGTTGCTGCTATGGACGAAGGTGCCGGCGTAACCTTCCTGGATTCCGGTTCCTCCCAGATGGGCAAGAAGGAAACCATGGAAGATACTGCAAAAGTACTGGGCAGATTCTATGATGGTATCGAATACAGAGGCTTCGATCAGGAAGTGGTAGAGGGCCTGGCCAAGTATGCAGGCGTTCCTGTATGGAATGGTCTGACTGACGTTGACCACCCGACCCAGATCCTGGCTGACCTGCTGACCATCGAAGAACACGTTGCCAAGCCGCTGAACAGAGTAAAGGTTGTATTCTCCGGCGATATCAGAAACAATATGTCCTATGCATGGATGTATGGCTGCGCGAAGATGGGTATGCACTATGTTGCTTACGGTCCGGACGAATTAAAGGCTGAACTGAACCAGGATGTAATCGCAAAGGTTCAGGAAGTTGCGAAGGAAACCGGCGCAATCATCGAAGTATCCAGCGATCCTGCATGCCTGAAGGGTGCAGATGTAATCTACGCTGACGTATGGGCATCCATGGGTGAAGAAGCAGAAATTCCTGAAAGAGTAAGACTGCTGACTCCGTTCAAGGTAACCAAGGAACTGATGGATTCCACCGGAAATCCTGACTGCCTGTTCATGCACTGCCTGCCTTCCTTCCACGATTTCGAAACCAAGATGGCCAAGACTCAGATGGAAGCTGGCTATGACATCCGCGAAGTAACCGACGAAGTATTCAGAAGCAAGAACTCCGTAGTATTTGACGAAGCAGAAAACAGAATGCACACCATCAAGGCTGTTATCGTAGCAACCATCGGTTAATTCCGTTTCAACCTCTTCACTGAAGGCAGAAGGCCTTCAGAACAAGTCAAAAGGAGGACTCAGATATGTATCCTGGAATTCATAACTATTCCGAAATCGGAAAGTTAAACAAGGTCTTACTGCACAGACCCGGAAGAGAGCTCGAAAAGCTGACCCCAAACAATTTCGAGAGACTCTTGTTTGATGATATCCCTTATTTGAAAGTCGCTCAGGAAGAGCACGACAACTTTGCCCGTATCCTGCAGGAAAACGGTGTCGAAGTCTGCTACTATGAAAAAGAAACTGCCAAAGCACTGGCAGACGAAAAGATCAAGTACAACTTCGTCAGAGAATTCGTGGAACTGAGTGAAATTCATTCCGAAGGACGCAGGGAGGCCATCGCGGAATACCTGCTGTCCAAGGAACCGGACGCTCTGGTAGAAGCCTGCATTGCAGGTATCTTTACCGATGAGATCCGCCACATTTCCACCAATTCCCTGGTGGACATCGTGGAAGACGACGAGCCAATCGTAAGTGATCCGATGCCGAACCTGTACTTCACCAGAGACCCTGGTGCCTGTGTCGGCAACGGAATCAACATCCACCACATGAGCACACCGGCAAGACGCCGTGAAGCGCTGCTGCTGAAGTACATGGTGAAGTACAACAGAGACTTCGCTCTGGAAGACACACCGATGTGGTACGATGTATATGGTAACTATTCCATCGAGGGCGGTGACGTTCTGGTGCTGTCCAAGGACATGGTGGCAGTGGGTTATTCCCAGAGAACCACTTTGGCCGGTATTGAAAATTTCGCAGAAAATCTGCTGAAGAACTCCACCTTCAAGAAGGTGCTGGTATTCGATATTCCGAAGTGCAGAGCATTCATGCATCTGGATACGGTATTTACCATGGTAGACTACGACAAGTTCACCATTCATCCGGAAATCGAAGGCCCGCTGGGTGTATACGAAATCACCCTGGGAGAAGGCGGACAGCTGAAGTTCAATGCCATGAAGGACGAACTGAACAAAATCCTTGCTCTCGAACTGAAGCTTCCTGCCGTAGATCTGATCCGCTGCGGCGGCAGTGACCTGATCGCTGCACAGAGAGAACAGTGGAACGATGGTTCCAACACGCTGTGTATCGCACCGGGAACCGTGGTTACTTACGAAAGAAACTATGTAACCAACGATCTGCTGGATAAGAAGGGCATTAAAGTCCTGGCTATGCCAAGTGCGGAGCTGTCCAGAGGCAGAGGAGGCCCTAGATGTATGTCCTGTCCTGTAAACAGAGACGATTTATAATTCAGAAGTAAACGGCCGGGCACGGGATGGCTGTCTCCGCGCAGAACGCAGGGCGCAGGAACTGCTGTCAGGGAGAACGTGCCCTGCCCATTTTCACAGAGGAGAATAGAGAAATGGCACAGAAATTAGTCATTGCATTAGGCGGAAACGCCCTGCAGTCCGGAAACGGTCCGGCTACCGCAGAAGCGCAGCTGGAAGTTGTAAGAAAGACCTGCGAGCACATCGCCGAAATCAGCGAAAGAGGATATGAAGTTGCAGTTGTTCACGGAAACGGCCCACAGGTAGGAAGAATCCTGCTGGCTTCCGAAACTGCCAAGGATGTGACTCCGGCTATGCCGTTTGACGTATGCGGCGCTATGTCCCAGGGATATATCGGATATCACCTGCAGCAGGCACTGAAATATGCGCTGAATAAGAGAAATAAGAATACCCCGGTTGTGACTCTGGCTACCCAGATGGTAGTAGAGGCAGCTGACCCTGCATTCCAGAATCCGACCAAGCCAATCGGTCCGTTCTACAGCGAAGAAGAAGCTAAGCAGCTGGCTGCCGATAAGGGCTACACCATGAAGGAAGATGCCGGCAGAGGCTGGAGAAGAGTCGTTCCTTCCCCGCTGCCGAGAAAGATTGTTGAAATCGATGCTGTAAAGAGACTGTGGGATTCCACCATCGTCATCACCTGCGGAGGCGGCGGTGTTCCTGTAATGGAAAACCCAGACGGTACGCTGGAAGGTGTTGCAGCTGTTATCGATAAGGACTTCGCAGCAGAACTGCTGGCAGAGCAGGTAGAAGCCGATGCACTGATGATCCTGACCGAAGTAGAAAAGGTTGCCATTAACTTCAACAAGCCAAACCAGGAAAACCTGTCTTCCCTGAACCTGGCAGACGCAGCAAGATACTGCGAAGAAGGCCAGTTCGCACCGGGAAGCATGCTGCCGAAGGTACAGGCTGCCATGAAGTTCGTCAGAGCAAACCCGAACAAGAAGGCGATCATCACCTCTCTGGACAAGGCCATCGATGCCCTGGAAGGAAGAACCGGTACGGTTATCACCTTTGCGTAAGCAAATTCTATAGAATGTATCCTTTTATTATGGGACTCATGCTGACATGGGTCCCATTTCCTGTTTTTTGGCGAAGCATAAGATTCTGACGGGAGAAACCGAAGGAAGACTTGCAGCGGAAAGCCATGAAATGGTACAATAAGAAATAAAAAACAAGCCGCGGAGAAGATTATACAATGAAAGAAAAAGAAAACGAAAAAAAAGAAAAAGAACCGTGCTGCTGGATCGTTGGTGCAGGACCATGCAGCGGACTGACCGAAGAAGGATTTTCTCCGGCGCAGGGTGACTATATCATAGCTGCCGATGGAGGCCTGCGATATCTGGAAACGGCCGGCGTGCGGCCTGACATGATTGTCGGTGACTTCGATACCCTGGGATTCGAACCGACGCATGACAATGTGGTGCGCCTGCAGGTGATGAAGGACTGGACCGATACCTTTGTGGCAATGGAAAAGGGGGCAGAGCTCGGATACAGGAACTTTGTTTTCCATGGCTGTCTGGGAGGCAAGCTGGAGCACACCATCGCAAACCTGCAGCATCTGGTCTGGCTGGCCGGCCGCGGCATGACAGGATGGATGACCGACGGAAGGGTATGGGTTACGGCGATCTGCGGCGATGTGGATGAAAATAGGGGCGATGTTACTACAGATAGATTCGCAAATGACTGTGCAAATGATGGCGCAAAATCCGGGCGCCTGGCACTCTCTGCCCGTGACCGGGGCATGATTTCCGTCTTTTGCATGGGAGATAAGGCCCAGGGCGTTACGCTGAAGGGTCTGAAATATACCCTGGACGATGCCGGGCTGACCGGATCCTTCCCCCTGGGTGTAAGTAATGAGTTTATCGGCGATCCGGCATCCATTGAGGTGAAAAAGGGCTGTCTGCTGGTGGTGATATCCCGCCATGCCGACTGATGTAAATTGAAAGAGGGTCACTTCGCCGGACATTCCGACAGTGGAATGCCGACAGAGTGCCCTCTTTTGTTACGCTATTTTTTACGCTTCACACCAGCTTCTGCAGCAACCAGACCTGAAAGAGCCAGCAGGGCGATGACGTTCGGCACCACCATCAGCTGATTGAACATG
>JAQXSU010000156.1 GCA_029219125.1 Bacillota bacterium | reverse complement strand
TAAACCGACTCCAGACGGGTCAGAATCTGATCCTGGCTGTACCCCGGAAAGTCCCGCCCCAGGCCCAGGGGCATCATTTCGATGAACCGCACATCGATACGCCGTTCACGCGCCAGGGCAGCCAGTGCCTCCACTTCGTCCATGTTATAGTCTGCCAGGGTTACGGCGTTAACCTTCACCCGCAGTCCCGGCTGCCGGCAGCAGTCATCCAGGGCCTGCAGAACCTGCGGCAGTGCAGCCTGTCCGGTAATTTCCGCGTAACGGTCTTCCCGCAGGGTATCCAGGCTGATGTTCACCGCATCCAACCCTGCATCCATCAGCTCCGGAAGCAAGGAGGAGAGGAGCAGCCCGTTGGTGGTCAGACTGACCGTTTCCAGCCCCGGAATCTTTTTCAGATCCCGGATGAGAGACGGCAGTCCCTTTCGGACCAGGGGTTCTCCTCCTGTTATTTTAACATGCCTTATACCGTTTGAACAGAACAATCTGACCAGCCGGACAATTTCATCAAACCGCAGAACCGCATCATGGCCGCAGGGCGGCACGCCGCAGGACGGCATGCAGTAGCGGCACCGCAGATTGCAGCGGTCCGTCACCGAGATTCGGATATAATCAATGTTTCGTTCAAACTGGTCTTTCATTTCTCACCTGCAGTTCTCCTGCCAAAGGCCACCCCGGCGGCCAGTGGGCACTTTTCCCCCGTCCGCTGCAGCAGACTGCATTCCGGGAAACACCTTTTCCCGGTAATGGTCACTTCAAACTGCAGTTTATCTCCATCCGGTCCGGTGATTTCCACCCGGTCGCCGGTCTTCCAGCCGCAGACCCCTTTCAGTTCATAATCCGCATGGAACCGCTTCAGGCACAGTCCGTCCTCCGGTGCCTCTTCACGGAGCCACCGGGCGGTTTCAGAATCGATAAAAGAGATTTCCCGCAGCGGACGCTCCGGCTTTCCGGCCGCATGGGCGCTCCTGGCTGCGTTGCTGCCGCACTCGCCGTCCCGGCCCAGCAGGATATCCAGACCGTGATCCAGGGCAGGCAAAATAAAGCCCAGGTTTTCGCGGACGGCCTTCGGACTGCCGGGCAGATTAATGATCAGCGTGGCATTCCGGATCACCGAAACGCCGCGGGACAGCATGGCTTTCGGTGTAATTTCAAAGGATTTCGCCCGCATGTACTCGGCGATGCCCGGTGCATTCCGCGTCGCCACCTCCATGGTGGCCTCCGGTGTCCAGTCTCGTGGAGAAAATCCGGTGCCGCCGGTAGTCAGGATCAGATCAAGGCCATCTTCATCGCTCATGCGGATTAGTGCAGCCTTCAGCTGCTCCGGCTCGTCCGGCAGCAGTATCTCCTCCACCACCTGATACCGGCAGCTGTCTGCTTCCAGCATCTGGAGGATGGCCGGACCGCTTTGATCCTCCCGCAATCCCTGAGAACCCTTGTCGCTCAGAGTGATGATGCCCACTTTATATCTGTCATATCTGCCTGTCTTCATAGTTCTGCCTCCCGGGGCGGATTGACAAAATGGCCGCTCTTTCCGCCTTCTTTTTCTGCCAGGTAAATCTGTCCGATCTCCATGTTCTTATCCAGCGCCTTACACATGTCGTAAACCGTCAAAAGTGCCGTGCTGACACCGGTCAGCGCCTCCATTTCCACACCGGTCTTCCCGTTGCACCGCACGGTACAGGTGCAATGAATCTCCAGATGCTCCGGATCCATCTCCCACTGGATGCTGCACCCGGTCAGCTGCAGGATATGGCACATAGGGATCAGCTCCCAGGTCTTTTTCGCCCCCATGACCCCTGCCGTGGTGGCCACGGTCAGCACATCGCCTTTGGCCACCCGGCCTTCCTCAATGGCACGGTATACCACTTCCGAAACCCGGATCTTTCCCTTGGCAACCGCCTGCCGCATGGTGATGTCCTTCTCGCTCACGTCCACCATACGGGCATTTCCTTTCTCATCAAAATGTGTGAACTTCTTTTCGTTCTTCTCAAAATCTGTCGTCTTCATTTTTTCTCTCCGTTTCGATCAGGTGGTCCACGTCTGCGGTCAGCTTGCCGCAGGAAAAGCAGACCCAGGCGGTCAGCTGGGCACAGTCCGGATCAAACATGGTCTTCAGATTCTCCAGGAATCCCTTCGGCTTCCGATTCCGAAGGATAAAACCATCCTCTTCCAGCGGCCATAAGTCGTTCGCTCCACCGGGATTCCACCTGACCATGTCACGGCCGCCGACAATCATACCCCGTACCATGGGCTGCCCGCACCACGGACAAGGGGACATGTCTTTCTCCAGAATCTGCTGCAGTGTCAGGTCAAGCAGATTCCAGCTTATGCCGCTGGCCGGCCGCATGGAATCCGGAATGACGAAAACCTTCCCCTCCGCCTCCGGCGGCAGAGATCCCGGGCGAAAGGATTTTGCGGAGAAAACCACCAGCTCCGCCAGCTCCGGGCATTCCCGGAGAAATTCCTCACAGGTCCGGCAGCCGCCCTCACCGAAGCCGATCAGGATCGCAGTTTCATAACCTGCCGCATAAAACAGCTCCTTCAGCTGCAGTGCCTGGTCGTGCCACAGATCGGAAACGAACCCCGGCGGCTTGTCCGACTGGCCGCAGCCCAGAAAGTCAAGGAGAACGGTCCGGTAAGAGGCCGTCATGCAGGAAATCGCAGACTGGACCGACGTGCTGGCCTGCCCGTCATCGGGCACCAGGATCACCCGGCGGCCCTTCTCATTTCCGTACTCGCCGTAACTGATCTGATATCCCCTGTATGAAAACGTGTTCATCCTTTCGTCCCCCTCTCGCCAGGAATGGTTTTTCTATATTCTTCCATTTACAAAAACTCCCTAAACTACGACATAAACTCCCTAAAATATTACATTTTTGAAAATTTTTCTTTCTTTTGCCTGGATTCTGTTTTATGATGGTGCTGCACATGAAAACCGGCACAGAATAATTTAAAACCGGTCCATGCGCGGGCAGAGACCGGCTGACCGCCCGCCTCTGCCCGCGCATGAAAAAACAGAAAGAGGAGTTCCGCACTGAAAAGGACAGGGCAGTCTGCACCGGTGCCGGTTTAAAAACCCATGTGCGCATAATAACTGCTTTTGCCCGGCCGGGCATGGCCGGAGCATATAACCGATCAGAGGTTAACAACGGGTGCGTATGCATATCCACTTTTTCACATAATACCCGCGCAGCTGCTCTGGAATTCATCCTGGGACCCTATAATCTTCTTTTCCTTTTCAGCCCTTCGGCCTCTTTCTTTCTGTTTTTTTCTTCGATGTGGTTTTCGCCGCAGTCTTCGCCGCCGACCTGGCTCCGGCCTTCGGTACGGCTTTAGATGCCTTCGATCCGCCGGCGCTGCGGGAAGTCCCGGCACTGCGGGAGGATCCGGCATTCCGGGCAGCCCGGTTCTTTTCCACCCGCTCCTGATGCTGCTCCCGATTGAGGCGCTTACGGGTCTTCGGCTTCATGACCGAGAAACCGAACCGGCCCAGACTGTGCTTTTTCACACCCAGATACTGGCCGTGGACATAGGTCAGCATCCCCAGATTTTCCAGAGGCATTCTTCCCTTTTCGTCAAATGCGGCTTCATCCACATGAACCGCCACGATCTCCGCCACAAACATATCGTGAGTCGGATAGGAATGCACCTCTGTTACCTTACATTCCAGATTGACCGGAGATTCCCCGATCATGGGACAGGAGACCTGCTCCGCAGGCTCCGGCGTCAGATGAAGCTCCTGAAATTTATCCACGTCGCGTCCTGACTTCACACCGCAGTAGTCGGTGGCGAAGGCCAGATCTTCTGTGGTCAGATTGATGACGTACTCGCCGCTTTTCTCAATCAGATGATGGGAATGGCGGGATTTCCGGACGGACACATAGGTCAGCGGCGGATCGGAATTGATGATACCGGTCCACGCGATGGTAATGATATTTTTCTCTTCCCCGCTGCCGCAGCTTACCATGACAGCCGGTACGGGACACAGAAGGGTGCCCGGTTTCAGGGTTTTCTTTCCCATTTTCTTT
This sequence comes from Bacillota bacterium, assembly GCA_029219125.1. Lineage (GTDB taxonomy): Bacteria > Bacillota > Clostridia > Peptostreptococcales > Anaerovoracaceae > RGIG7179. The sequence continues at coordinate 12,461 of JAQXSU010000156.1, read as the reverse complement.
TCTCACTTTCTGCCCTTTTGCGGGATGTCGCCGCCTTGCGGTCTGTGTCACTCGCGGGCTATCGCAGCTTCTGCAGCACTGCCGTAAATTCCGGAGGCAGCGGCCGCTGGAATTCCATATATTCTCCGGTGCGGGGATGGACGAATCCCAGTACCCGGGCATGCAGCAGCTGTCCGTCTTCCGTCAGAGGCTGCTTTTTCGGTCCGTATACCATATCTCCCACCAGGGGATGATGGATGTATGCCATGTGGACCCGGATCTGATGGGTCCTTCCCGTTTCCAGACGGGCCTCTATGAGAGTGTATCGTCCGAACCGCTCCAGCACCTTCCAGTGGGTCACCGCCCGTTTGGAATTCTGACTGGTGACTGCCATCCGCAGCCGGTTCTTCGGATCCCTGCCGATGGGCGCATCCACCGTACCCTCGTCCTCCGTCAGATTGTGATACACCAGCGCCGTGTAGCGGCGGGTGATGGAATGCTCTGCCAGCTGAGCGGACAGGGACTCATGGGCCATATTGTTCTTTGCGATCATCAGCAGCCCGCTGGTATCCTTATCGATGCGGTGAACGATGCCGGGCCGGATGACCCCATTGATGGAAGACAGCCGGTCACCACAGTGATAAAGGACGGCGTTGACCAGAGTGCCGGTGTAGTTTCCGGCAGCCGGGTGAACCACCATGCCCCGGGGCTTGTTGACCACCAGTACATCCTCGTCTTCATAAACGATATCCAGAGGAATATTCTCCGCCTCCACCGAAAGATTCTCCGGCGGCGGCATGAGAAGATCCACCTGCTGACCGGAAGAGACCTTGTATTTCTTCGAAGTGCAGGTCTGGCCATCTACGGCGACGTTTCCCTTTTCGATCAGCTTCTGAATATAGCTGCGGGAACTTTCCGCCAATAGCAAAGAAAGCACCCGGTCGATCCTGGTGCCGTTGCTTTCTTCGTCAATAAAAAATGTATATTTTTCTGAATTCATGCTTTTCCCTTTTCCTCTGCAGGCCGGTCAAAAACAAAGGTGTACAGCACCAGAATGAAACATCCGGTGCAGATGGCAATGTCCGCCACGTTGAAAACCGGAAAATGGATCAGCCGGAATTCAAACAGATCCGTCACATATCCAAGCATCACCCGGTCCAGCAGGTTGCCTGCACCGCCGGAAACGATCAGGATCATGGACAACAGCAGCGTCCAGTGACGCTCCAGGTGCTTCTCCATGAACCAGACGGCGAAAATCAATGCAAAAAAAGTCACAACCTGCAGAAACAGGGACATACCTTCAAACAGATTGAAGGCGGCACCGGTATTCCGTACATAGGTCAGGTGGAACACGTTCTGGATAACGGGAATGGATTCTCCCACATACATATGGATTCTGACCACGTACTTCACAAGCTGATCCACCAGCAGAATGCCCGCAATGAGTACATATCTTGCTTTTTTCATTTACTCCGAAAATTCCCCTTTATTTGATATTTACAATAGTCTTCGTCAGATCCTGTACCTCTGGTTCCGCTTTTTTTTCCGTCACAACCCGTGTATCGCTCATGGGACGTGCTTTCGGATCCGGCTGGGCGCTCTCATCTGCTTTCACATCCCCGGTCATCTGATGCAGTCCGGCAATGGATGCCGGAAGAAAATCCCCCTCTAATTCTTCAAACAGATCTGCCCCCACCGAATCTACCCGTTCCAGTTCCATTTCCAGAATATGACGGTATTTTTCGCGCATGTGCTCCACGCTTCTGTGCAGGCGGTTTCCTTCCTCTGTGAGACGACCGATAGACTCTCTGGCTTCTCTGGTAATCATGGCAGCCTCCAGTTCGGCATCCTTCAGAATCACCTGTGCCCGCCGTTCCGCACTGGCAGCGATATCATTCATCAGTGCTTTGGCTGCTTCCAGAGTTTCCAGAACCGATCCTTCGGTAGAAACATGACGGTCCACCTGTCCCTGTGCTTTTTCCAGCTCCAGTTTCAGCTGCCGGTTTTCTTTCAGCAGTTTTTCCATATCCAGAATGATCAGGTCCAGAAAGTCATCCACTTCATCCTCTTTATATCCTCTGACACCTCTGGAAAATACTTTGTTTTCAATATCGGTTGGTGTAATCATCTCGGCTTCGTCCCCCCTAAAGAATGATTCGAATCATCAGATTCGCAGCAATCTGCACCAGAAAGAAAGCCAGCATTACGGAGAAATCGAACATTCCCGTATTAAACCGGCTCAGGAGCTGCCTGCACGGTGCTACCACCGGTTCGGTCAGCCTGATGCAGAATAAGTTGATCTTTCCCAGCATTCCGTATGAATTCGGCTGGATCCAGCTGAAAATCACACGCAGAAGCATCAGAAACGTAAGCAGTTCCGCAAACCAGTATATGGCCTGGGCAAGTACAATTTTCATCGTTTCATTTCCTCCGTTATCTCCACGGGCTCTTATTGGCTCCGAAATCAAAGCCGCCCCGGTCTTCCTGACTGGCTGCGATGTCCACACTTTCCGGTGCAAAGATAAAGATGTTGTTTGCGATCTTCTGCACGCTGCCGTTCAGGGCATAGGTGGCGCCGCTGAGAAAATCGAAGATCTTCTTCGCCGTTTCAGTTTCGATCTTTTCCAGATTGATGATGATTGGCCGGCGGCCTTTCAGACCGTCTACCAGCTTCGGACATTCGTCAAAGCTCTTCGGCTCGATGAGAACCAGCTTAAAAGCATTGGTACTTGCTACGGAAATGCGTCTTTCGATAGGAACCGCCTTGGCCGCATCCGAAGGTTTGCTGAATTCAGCCGGCGCCTTTCTGGAAGCCGCCCCTGCATAACTGCTGTCACGGGATTCCTCCCGCATCATTTTTTCCTTGGCGGCCTGCACTTCGTCTTCTGTGAAGCCTTCTTCCTCCACTTCTTCGATGCCGATAAATTTCTTTATTGAATCAAATGCGCTCATATAATCCTCCTCACACACCTGTGTTACTTTTTCGAATAATCTCTCGCTCCGAAAATGGAAGTACCCACCCGGATCAGGTTGGAGCCTTCCTCGATGGCTACCTCAAAATCGCCGGACATACCCATGGACAGATATCTGAAGTCCAGATTCGGATGCGAGATCTTCCCGAACTGGTCAAACTGCTTCTTTACCGCTGCGAAGTAGACTCTTGCGTCTTCCGGATTTTCTTCAAACGGTGCGATGCACATGAGTCCCCGGATCCGGATATTCGGGCAGGTATCCAGAATATCGTGAAGCAGCTGCTCTGTCTCATCTGTAGTGATGCCGAACTTGCTCTCTTCTCTGGCGGAGTTGACCTGAACCAGGATGTCCATGGCCAGACCGTGCTGTGCCGCCCGCTTATCAATCTCCTGGGCCAGATGCAGAGAATCCACCGAATGAATCATGGAAACCTTATCGATGATGTACTTCACCTTATTGGTCTGCAGATGACCGATCAGGTGCCAGCGCACCGGTTTCACATGTTCATACTTGTCCATGATCTCCTGTACCTTGTTCTCGCCGATATCCGTGATGCCGCAGTCGATGGCCTCATTGATTTCGTCCACGGTATGCAGCTTGGTCACTGCCACCAGCAGCACATCCTCTCCGCTGCGTCCGCTGCGAACCGCTGCCGCATCTTTCAGACTCCGGATATGTTCTATGTTCTCTCTGATAGACAATTGAATCACTCCTCTTTTTCAGCCTCCGCGTCCTTTTCTGCCTTTCCGGCATCCTTTTCTGCTTCCGGCCGTAATATTTCATCGTAATTGCTTACGGTTTCCGTCGTTTTTCCCTCTGCATCATAGAAATAGTTCTTTTCCACCACAGTGACGTTTCCATTCTGATCCAGAATCCGGACCGGTGTGAAATTGTAGTTTCCCAGCTTGTCCACCACATAGACACCCTTCTGCCCGTCTTCTTCCACGATGCTGTCTGTTTCCAGCAGGATTCCGCTGGTATTGGCTGTGATCAGGGCACACCTGCGAATCCGGTACCGGTCAAAATCCCGGTAATAACGGTTGCAGGACAGAATCACTCTGGTCACGTCGCCCTGTTTTTTTATCTCCTTCACCTGCATTTCGATGCAGGTGCTTTCTTCGCTGTCACTTCCATCCTCAAAATCCACCGTCACGGTACTGCCTTCGCTGCATCGTTCTGCGGTCTGCGGCGTGATCCAGCACACCAGATACCACTGCTGGTTGTCCACGATTTTAAAGATCACATCTCCTGCAGCAGCCTCATTCTCCGGTGCTTTCTGCACCTTGTTTTCCTCGTTTCCGCGAATCTGTTCCAGCACGCTGACCTTCAGACTGTCCATGTTCTCCGGCGTATACATGCTTTCCAGCCCGTCATAATAGTAGCTGACGATACCCCGCATATCGGAATAGCATGCAGTCTGCCCCACATCCACGATGCGGGCGCTGGTCCGCATCAGCTTTCCCCGGCTGATGACCCGGTTCACGGCGCCGCCGAAAGGCGCTGTATATGTCTTCTCCGTCCGCACAAAAAGGCAGTCGGTCTCTTCCTTGATCTGCAATGTGCCGTATTCCGCACTGTATGTCTCCACAAAAATGTCGGAAACCTGCGGAACTACATAAATCACCACATAAAGCACTGCCAGAATCAGCAGAAACAGGAATATGGTACGTTTGGTACCTTTGGTTGTTCGCTTCTTTTCCATAATAAATATTTTACCACGAAATACCCGATTATGGCAACTGTTCTCCCGACATAATTTTATCCAGTATTTTCTTTTCGTCCTTGGTCAGCTTCTTCTCTTCCCGCAGCCATTTTTCCAGCAGATCCGGCCGCCGGTCCCGGGTCAGGGTCAGGGCGTTTTCATACTGCCACAGATGGATCAGCTTATGGTTTCCGTTAAAAAGTACCTCCGGCACTGTCATGCCGGCATACTCCCGGGGCTTGGTGTACTGGTCGCATTCCAGCAGCCCGGAATAGATGGATTCGTCGGTGGCAGACTCCTGTGTCCCCAGCACGCCGGGGATAAACCGGCTCACCGCATCGATGAGCACCATGGCAGGCAGTTCTCCGCCGGTGAGGATATAGTCGCCGATGGAAACTTCCTCCATGTCCCAGTAATCCAGGACTCTCTGGTCCACACCTTCATAGTGGCCGCAGAGAATGACCATTTCCTTCTCGGCTGCCAGGCTTTCTATGGTCTTCTGATCCAGCATCTTTCCCCGCGGCGACATATACAGGATTTTTTTCTTTTTCACTTCCTCCTCCGGACCGATGGACCGGAGTGCACCGAAAATAGGATCCGCCAGCATGACCATGCCTACGCCGCCGCCAAAGGGCGTATCGTCTGCCTTGTTATGCTTATCGTTGCTGAAGTCGCGAATCTGGATCAGATTGATATCTAAAATTCCTTTTTCCCCGGCCCGGCCCAGAATGCTGGCTTCTGTCACTGGCGTAAACATCTCGGGGAAAAGTGTGAGAATATGGATTTTCATACGTCTGCCCGCCTACTCTGCCATGCCCGGAATCAGCGCCACGCGAATGGATTTTGTTCCGATATTGACATCCTTCACAAAATCCGCCACGGCAGGAATCAGCACTTCCCGCCCGTCAGGGGTCTTCACCTGGTAGATATCCTGAGCCGTATTCTGCAGCACATCGGTCACCACGCCGATTTCCCGCGCAGCTTCGCCTTCACCACTTTCCGCATCATATACCGTGCACCCGATCAGGTCCCGCACATAAAATGTATCTTCCGGCAGTTCCTTCAGGTCTGCTTCTGTGATCAGCACATCGCTTTCTTTCAGCGCCTCGGCAGCGTTCCTGTCGTCCACACCTTTCAGCTTCAGGATAACCATATCCTTCTGGTAGCGAACTTTTTCGATCTTGTAGACCTGGCCTTTTCCCTTTCGCTCCACAATGATCTGCTCCAGCTCTTCGAACCGCTCCTTGCTGTCGGAATAGTGGTACACCTTCACCTCTCCGCGAAGAGCCACCGCATTGACGATTTTTCCGATTTTGATTTTTTCCATACTGTTTAATTCTGCTCCTTCAAAATAGCAAAGCAGGCACATATCTTACTTCCGTAAAGCTATGTGCCTGATTTCTTACTGCAATCTGAGACCGGTGCAGCCGCTGTGCCTTATTCCTCTTCGGCTTCAGCAGCCTCCTTCTCCTTCACGATCTCCACTGTCACTTTTTTATTCTCTCTGGTTGCGGCAGCCTTAACAACGACACGAAGCGCCTTCGCAATTCTGCCCTGTTTGCCGATTACCTTACCCATATCATCAGGGTCAACCTTCAGTTCGATCACGGTTCCCTGGCGGCTGGCGGTCTCTGTCACCACCACGTTTTCGGGTTTGTCCACCAGTGACTTCGCAATTGCTTCAACCAATTTAGTCATTCGTTTTCACCGCTTCCTTATACTTGATACTTGGTTCTTCTGCTTCCGGATTATTCAATGATGCCGGATTTCTTGAACAGTACCTTTACAGTATCAGTCGGCTGCGCACCGTCTTCCAGCCACTTCTTGGCCTTTTCTTCGTCGATCTTGATGACCTTTGGTTCCTTCATCGGATCATAGTAACCGATTTCTTCGATGAACTTACCGTCTCTCGGTGCTCTGGAATCTGCCACTACTACTCTGTAGAAAGGTTTCTTGTGTGCGCCCATTCTTCTTAATCTGATCTTTACCATTTTTAATTTCCTCCTTAAAATAGACCTTTAAATTTCTTATTTTTCTTCATGAAGTTCGGATTGTTAAACTGCTTCATCAGTTTTTTCGCGTCTTCATATTTTTTGATTAAGCTGTTGATTTTGCTCACCGGCTGTCCGCAGCCTGCGGAAATCCGCTTTCTTCTGCTGGCATTGAGAATGGATGGGTTTCTCCGCTCTTCCAGTGTCATGGACTGGATGATGGCTTCCATCTGACGGAATTCCTTTTCACTCTTCTCTATGTCAGCATCGCTGACGGCTTTGCTGTTCATGCCCGGAAGCATTTCCAGCATCTTGCCGATGCCGCCCATGTTTCTGACCTGACCCATCTGGTCCAGAAAATCCTCGAGAGTAAACTCGTTCTTTTTCAGTTTCTTTTCCAGCTTGGCCGCTTTTTCTTCGTCGAAACTTTCCTGGGCTTTTTCTATTAATGAAAGCATGTCTCCCATTCCAAGGATTCTGCTTGCCATTCGTTCCGGATGGAAAGGTTCCAGGGCATCCATTTTTTCGCCCATACCCATGAACTTGATGGGCCGACCCGTTACCTTCTTGGCGGACAGCGCTGCACCGCCTCTGGAATCACCGTCCATCTTGGTCATGATGATGCCGTCGATGCCCAGGCGTTCATTGAAGCCTTCTGCTGCATTGACTGCGTCCTGACCGGTCAGGGCATCTACCACAAGGAGTATTTCATGCGGCTTGACTGCCTTCTTCACCCGCACCAGTTCTTCCATCAGGGCGTCATCGATCTGCAGCCGGCCGGCCGTATCGACGATCAGCACGTCGAAGCCTTTTCTCTGGGCTTCTTTCATGGCTGCCAGGGCGATATCCTCCGCTACCCTGCTCTCCCGGTCGGTGTAGACCGGCACGTCCACGCTCTTTCCTACCACTTCCAGCTGGTCGATGGCCGCCGGTCGGTAGATGTCACAGGCGCAGAGCATCGGCTTCTTGCCGTTCTTTTTCAGCCATGCTGCCAGCTTGCCGCAGGTAGTGGTCTTACCGGTACCCTGCAGGCCCACCATCAGCAGAACGGTAAATCCGCTCGGTGAGTAGGTCAGCTTGCTGCCGGTGCCGCCCATGAGACTGATCAGTTCATCGTTTACAATCTTGATGACCTGCTGTCCCGGCGTCAGGCTTTCCAGCACTTCCGCACCCAGGCACTTCTCTTTCACGGCGGCGACGAATTCCTTCACCACCTTGAAGTTTACATCGGCCTCCAACAGCGCCAGCTTGACTTCCCGCATGGCTTCGTTAATATCAGCCTCCTGCAGTACGCCCTTTCCCCGCAGCTTCTTGAATGTATTCTGTAATTTGTCGGATAAATTCTCAAATGCCATAGCTTCCTCCGGCTGTTCGCCTTTATTCCTCTTCCAGGCCTTCGATGATGACCTTCATGGCCTGCAGTCCGGACACGACTGCTGCATCCCCCGATGCGGCAGCGGCCGCTGTGATCTCATCGATTCGTTTTTCTATTTCTTCCAGTGCCTGGCTGGATTTCACAAACTTCCGCACCAGACCCAGTTTCTTTTCGTATTCTGTCAGAGACTGCTCTGCTTTTTTCAGGGTGTCATGGACTGCCTGCCGGGAAATACCGAATTCTGCTGCAATCTCCGAAAGGGTCAGGTTCTCTTCATGGTAGAGGGACATGACCTGCCGCTGTTTCTCCGTCAGCAGCTGCCCGTAAAAATCATAAAGCAGACTGGTTTCTGCAATCTTATCCATGCACTTCCCTCCCCGGTGTTAAGCCGCATAACTTGACACCTTAAAGAGTGTAACATAAAAGAAAAGCGCTGTCAAGGATTTTTATTTGACAGCGCAAGTTTTTCGTATTCTGTCTGTTTTTTAATACTCGATAACCGGAATCGTTCCGTCCTTTACCAGCTGGATAAACAGCCTGCCCAGATGCGGATCGAACTGGGTTCCCAGATTCCGTTCAATCTCATTCAGTGCCTGTTCCACAGGCATTTTATTTTTATAGGAACGTTTCGATACCATGGCATCGAACGAGTCTGCTACCGTAAGGCAGCGGGCACTGATCGGAATATCTTCCCCGGAGATTCCCCGCGGATAGCCTTTTCCGTCGAAGCGCTCGTGATGTCCCAGCACCGCCGGAATCACATAGTCCAGCGACGGCAGGTGGCGGATCATCTCGATGGAGCGTTCCACATGCTCCCGCATGATGGAAAATTCCTCCGGTGTGAGTTTACCCTGCTTCGTAAGGATGCTGTCCGGAATACCAATCTTTCCAATATCGTGCAGAAGTCCTGCCTGCCGAATGATTTCCACCAGATCATTTTCCAGTCCGGCATGGGCAGCCAATGCCGTCGCATAGGAAGAGACGCACTGGGAGTGATTGAAGGTATAGTGGTCTTTCGCGTCGATGGCAGCCGTCAGGGCGAAAATGGTGGAAGTCAGCTGCTGGATACCGTCTTCTGCCGTTTTCTCTTCGGTTTCGGGTGCTCTGCCGTCATATATCTTAATGCTGTTCTTTCCGTTCTGCTTCACCTGGAACACTGCCATGTTGGCATAGGAAAGCAGCTGATTTCCATTGGCGCAGGAGCTTGGATAACTGCTGATTCCCGCTGAAAATGTGAGGAACTTCTTGATTCTCTCACGGCTTCCGGCAATATGCTCCATCAGGAGCTGCTTCACCTGCTCCGTCTTTTTCTTTGCCGTAAGCGCATCGGTCATAGGCAGCAGAACTGCAAATTCCTTTCCTGCATATCTGGACACAATCGCATCCTTTCCGAAAACCCGCTGAAGAATTTCAGAAAAATCCAGAAGCATCCGGTCTCCTTCTTCGTTGCCGTAAAGCTCATTGTACAGGCTGAAATCATCCAGATTCAGCAAAATCAGTGTAAGCGGCGATGCTTTTGCTGCAAACTGTTCCTCGATCCGTTTATTCAGTGTTCTCCGATTCAGCAGACCTGTCAAAGGATCCAGAAGCGCCTCTTTCTCCAGAACCTGGTAGAGCATGGCATTTTTCAGTGCGATGGAAGCTACAGAAGCTACCGATTCCAGGAAGTTGATTTCTGAATAGCTATATGGCTTGCGAGTAGATTTCTCTGAAAAAACTGCAAATCCAAGGATTCTGTCTTCTCCGCGGAACGGCAGGAAGTAGGCAGCATGAATGGATTGCAGCTGCTGTTTTTCCTGTTCCCACATGCTCTTATACGCCGTAGTCTTCTGAAAATCCCCATAGAGCAGGCCTCCCTGCTTTTTCTCCATCCAGACGACCGCCGGATGATCCCTGCGAAGAACCAGCGGCATTTCCAGGGAACGAATATTTACATCCGAAGTATATGCCTGACGGCTTTCGTCAAACATACACAGATACATATGATCCACCGGAATCTCCGAGTGCACCAGATTGGCAAATTTCTGCAGGATTTCCCCGGTTCGCAGCGTAGAATTTACCGAAGCTGAAAAAGCGTGAACCTGGTCATCTCTTCGGATCTGTTCCCTTACAAACAACCCGTCATGCAGCTTGTTCAGTCCCATGAACAGCAGAATCGCAATAGCCGAACAGATGACCATAACCGGCAGAGTGCTGTTTTCCCAGATTTCACCCACATGCTTCTGTACGGCATTGCCCCAGGACCGGTACAGCGCGGAAATCGCAAATCCCGTCAGCAGAATCGATATCACATACATGGAACCCCTTGATGTAATCTGGCTGAGGGCATAGAACCTTTTTTTATAAAACGCATAGTAAATGCAGATCGCGTTGAGTGCGCAGCCCAGCGTATCCGTCGGCAGCGTAGGTAATATCGTGTTGATGGCAATGCCCACCAGCATAATAATGATGCCCACAAACAGCGGCATCAGATAACCGATAGGCATATCCTGTTTCTTCAATGTCCGGGAAAGCATTTTCCCGATACAGAAAAAGACCACCAGGGTAAATATCACAGGAAAAACTGCCGGCCACTTCACGTCATATGCGGATACCGTCTGACCATCGGTTACAGTAAGCACCGGCTCCGTCATGAATACATCGAAAAAGTTCAGGACCGTCATGAGAAGGGTCCCGGCGCCCAGTGCCAGCTTCAGGAAACTTCCCCGCTGCTCTGTATATGCGGAAAACAGCAGGAAGTACAGGTACGGAACCAGGAAAATACCGGTCAGGGATATCTTCCACCAGAAATCGGTTCCCGGATAAAGCTGACAGCGCATGCAGAGCGCACCGCCTGTCCAAAGAAGAAATGCTGCCAGAAGGCCCATAAAGGCACGAATGGATGCATCTTTTTTCGCCGACAGCAGGGTAAACAGCAGGAATATATTAGCAAACAATGCGAACATCGGAATCCGCGTAAACAGAATGTCGTTCAGAAACGTCACCAGTTTCCACCTCCCCGCCAGGCATCTTCATCCAGAAGATACTTCAGATCCACCACATCCTGCATGGACGGATTGATTTTTCGGATAGTTCCGCCATACCGAACTTCATATTTTTTCAGTGTTCCCACCGGAAGGATGGTAACCACCAGGGGTTCCACCCCCAGTAGTTTTTTCAAATCGCTGTAATCGTGGTCATAATGACGGAAATACGCACCAAAATGCTCCCGGATCAGCTGTTCATCCAGGCATGCCGCCTCTGGCGTTTCCTCGTCGATTTCCACGTAAAAGTGCATATACGACCGTTTGTCTCCCTTGTATTCCTTCAATGCAAACCAGTCTCCCACCGGCAGGCGGGACATTTTCAGTACCTGCCGGATACTGTCCTCCGTGATACGGGTAAACCCGGCAATGTCAATGACTGACGGCACACGATCCACATATTCAAACTGCGGAAGCATGACACCTTCCTTTTCACTGACAGTCCGCAGACAGCGATACATATCTCCCGGCCGGTACCGCATAAACGCACCGCCCTTAAACAGCGTCAGAACAATCTCATACTCCTGGTTCGCCTGCACTTCGTTCATAAGATATGTACGCGGCACAAAGGACGGATCTGCTTCGTTTCTCAGCATATCCTCCTTTGGAATAAACTCATAAAATGCATTATCCGGGAAGAAGACCAGGCCGTTTCTGTTCCAGGTTTCCGTTCCGAGGCAGGACGGTTCAGTTCCACCGTGAATTTCCAGCGGACGCCTTCCCCAGGCGGCTTCCAGTTCGTCTTTGAACAGTGCAGTATCCGTTCCGACACAGACAAACCCCTCCAGATCAAACAGGTCCTTTGGCTGCATCGGTCGGCCGTCCCTGCTGCACAGATATTTAGCCTTCAGTATCCGGTACAGCATATGCGGCCGGATTCCTGCCAGTTTCTTCAGGGAGAAAGACCCTGCGGAAGCAAACTGCTGGAAATTCTGCGTAATCGTATACACGACGCTGCTCATGCCAAAGAACTGATCAATGCCGCATTTCATGGCATCCGAAAAGCCTTTTTTATTCTGCTGGCTGAAGGAAAGCTCCTTTGCCTCCTCCAGTGACGGCATAAACCGAATCTCCATTTCCGGTGCAATCAGAAGCGGAAACAGACCGGTGGCATAAGGGAGCGGTGCCAGTCCGTAAAGCACCTTTTCCCTCGAATGGACCCGGAACTTTCCCTTTCCGTCACTTGTGGAAAGAATCATAGCTGCAAGAATATTGGAGGTATATACATCCAGCATCTCCCGGGTGTAAGGTGCAAGCTTCTTCGGCCGGCTTCCGCTTTCCCAGGTGGTCTCCAGCCAGACCACCGGCTCAGCGGGAAGCATGTCTTTTTTCTGATTCAGCAGTACCTCTGCATAATCTTCATATGTAGTCAGCGGAACCGTCCTGCGGAATTCCTCCACGGTGGCAGGGCGTGTTCC
>JAQXSU010000155.1 GCA_029219125.1 Bacillota bacterium | reverse complement strand
ATCTTGTCGAACTCAGCGACAACTGCTTCGAACTCTGCATCATCTTCGATGTCAACCAGCTCAAATTCATCTTCGCCGACTTCCTGGTAGCCGTAGATGTAAACATCATCGGTTCCGTCATCCGGGATCAGGGCAATGTATTCTTTACCGTTGTAGTCGAACACACCCATGATCTCACATTCCACTTCAGCACCATCGTCAAATTCCAGCGTGATGACTTCAGTTTCTTCTACTTCAATGTTTCTTTCGTCAGCCATAATGTTCCTCCATGTATGATTTACAAAAATTAAGTTCTCACTTATTTCCGGGCATTTTGCCCACATCCACTATACCACAAGTATCCAATGGTTTTCAACTAAAATATTCCAAAATTGCCTTTGCATTTTGTTCAGAAATTCCCGGTACTTCCATTAGCTTTTCCAGACTTGCGTTTTTTATGTCCTCCACCGTCTGAAAATGGGAAAGAAGTGCATTTCTTTTGACCGGACCGATGCCGTGGATGTTATCCAGTACGGAGCGAATGGAGTTCTTGTTATGGAGACTCCGGTGGTAGTCTATGGCAAACCGGTGGACTTCCTCCTGAATCGTGCCGCAGTAATGAAAGAGCAGCGGATGTTCGCTGAGCAAAATCTCATCGCCCCGGCCGTTGACCAGTGCCCGGGTTCTGTGGCTGTCGTCTTTTGCCATGCCCAGCACCGGAATGGAAATTTTCATAGCAATCAGAACTTTCTCAGCCGCCGTTACCTGGCCCTGTCCGCCGTCCATGAGAATCACATCCGGCAGCGTCTTAAATCCCGGATCCCCTGCTTCTGCCCGCTTGAATCGGCGAAACAGCATTTCCTGCAGACTGCCGTAATCGTTGGGACCCTCGATGGTTTTAATCTTAAACCTGCGGTAATCCTTCCGCACCGGCTTCAGGTTCTGAAAGACCACCATGGCCCCCACCGTATCCACGCCGTTGGTGTTGGAAATGTCGTAAGACTCAATCCGGTATGCATCCTTATGGAATCCCAGCAGGCTTTCCAGTTCCCGGACCAGTGCCTGATTCCGCTCCTCGCCGGACTTCAGTTTTTCCTCCAGGTTCTTCGTCATTTCCACCGTATCCCGCTGAGCCAGATTCAGCAGAGCCTTTTTATCTCCCCGCTGCGGTACGAAAATACGGACCTTGCGTCCTTCTCCCTGGGATTCCAGAAATGCCTGAATCAGTTCCGCTTCTTTCAGGGGCTGCTGCACCAGAATCTCTCCCGGTACCACAGCCCACTGGCTGTAATACTGCTTGATGAAGCCGCCAATCAGGCTGTCATAATCATCATCGGCACCGTCCTGCATGGCGAAGGTTTCCCGGCCCGACAGCTTGCCGTCACGCACCGTAAAGAGAACCACCGACTGGGTCTGTCCGGCCCGCACCGGCAGAACCACATCCAGGTCCTTTCCGTTTACCATGGTCACCCGCTGTACCTCGCCGATGGATTTCGCCGCCGTGATATAGTCCCGGTACACCGCCGCTTCCTCATACTGCATGGCTTCCGAGCAAGCCATCATCTTTTCCGTCAGATAATCCATCAGCTTCTTCTGATGCCCCGCGAGAAACTCCACCGCCGCATCGATATATTCCCGGTACTCCTCCCGGGAAACCTGGCCGGTGCAGACACCAAGACACTCCTGAATATGGTAGTTGAGACACGGCCTGTGCCCCTCCGGAAACCTGGACGCCGAACAGCGCTTGAGGGTGTATATTTTGTTCAGAAGATCGATGATCTGATTGACTGCTCCGGCGTCGCTGTAGGGTCCGAAATACTTGTCGCCGTCTCTGGCGATGAGCCGGGTCTTGAGAATGCGGGGATAGTCCTCGGACAGGGTCACTTTGATGTAGGGATAGGTTTTGTCGTCCCGGAGCAAAACATTATATTTCGGTGCGTATTTTTTGATCAGGTTGCATTCGAGAATCAGGGCTTCCATCTCTGTCTGGCAGGTGATGTACTCGAATTCCGCGATATGGGACACCATGGCCCGCACCTTCGGTGTCTGGTTGGCGGGACTCTGAAAATACTGGCGAACCCGGTTTTTCAGAGAAATGGCTTTTCCCACATAGATGACCTGACCCAGCTTGTCTTTATGAAGATAGACCCCCGGTGAATCGGGCAGCTTTTTCAGGTTTTCCTTGATATCAAACATCAGTACGGCCAGCCTCTCTGTTTCATGCTCTGTTCCCGTTCCAGTTCACGGCGTGCGGCTTCCATAATCCGCTGCTGGCGGCACCGCTTTTTCTTTTTCATATTGATGGCCCGCAGGGTGAAGATGGCGATGAAGAATACCACCACCAGTGCCAGCACGGTACATATCACAACGGTCTGGAAATTGGTGATGCCGAAACGGGACAGGAACCAGCCTTTCTCCACGTTTTCGGCTGCCAGAAGGTCGATGCTGCGCACCAGCTCATCTGCCAGATAAATCTCCACCGTTCCGATTTTCTGATCCTTTTTCACCGGTGCGGTCAGTTCCTCTTCATAGACCGCCTGGGTGGTGACCAGGGAAGCAGAGGCTCCTTCCGGCAGATTGATATAGCCCGGATCTGCAGCGGTACCCTTCACCCGGTTGGTGGCTCCGCCCTTCAGCTTCGCTGCCTCGAATTCTGTTCCTTTTTCGAAGACCACATATTTGGCCACATTTTCCTTGCCATAGTTCAGCAGCTTGCGGATGTCAGAATACCGCTTTTCCATGGTACTTCCCAGGATAACGGCATAGAGCTCCAGCCCGTCATAATCCAGACCTACGGTCATGGTGGCCACCTGGTTTTCGGTGGTTCCCGTCTTGCCGCCGAATACACCCTTGTATTTCTTCACGGTGATGGTTCCGGTGGAAAGCTGCTGGGTCCCGCCGTCTAAAAACAGATTGCCGTTTTCCAGCTTCCGCTGTTCTGCCTTATTGGTCTTTTCGATGGTATATTCCAGCGTTCCTGCGATTTTACGCAGAGTATCGTTTTTAAACGCTTCTTCACTGATCAGGGCGATGTCCCTGGCCGTGGAGCGATGTCCTTCTGCCGCCAGTCCGGACGGATTGACAAAATTGGTGTTCGTACATCCGATGGAAGCCGCTCGCTGATTCATCATTTTCGCAAATTTTTCCACGGAACCTGCCGTCTCTATGGCAAGTGCCATAGCCGCATCATTGGCCGATTCCAGAAGAGCTGCATACAGCAGATCCTCCACCGTAATCTGTTCCCCTTCCTGCAGGTACATCTTCGACGGGATCACATTGGTGGCTTCAGCCGTCACTTCCACTTTCTTTTTCAGATCCAGGTTTTCGATGGCCAGAAGGCAGGTCATCAGCTTGGTCATGCTGGCGGGATTATATTTCTTATCTGCGTTTTTCTCCCAGACCACCTCGCCCGTGGTGGCGCAGTAGATGATGGCGCCTTTCGCCTTGACGGACGGGTCTTTGCTCTCTGCCGCCAGTGCCGTGCCGCCGGAAATCCAGCCTGCGGAAACCACCGCCTGGGTCAGCAAAATGCTTATCATCAGTATCGTTGTCAGTGTCTGTTTCAGAAATCGTTTCATCAGAGTCAATTTTCCCCTTTATTTTTGAATTTCATACAGTTTATATTATACAGGGAAACCGACGCTTTCGCAAGATATCCGTTTCATTTGGTAAATCTGTGGTATATATGAGAGAAATATCTTTTTTATTTGGAGGCAAAAATATGTACATGACATGTCTGGATCTGGAAGGCGTCCTGGTCCCTGAAATCTGGATCGCATTCGCAGAAGAAACCGGAATTCCCGAACTGAAAAAAACCACCCGTGATGAACCGGATTACAACAAGCTGATGAAATATCGGCTGGATATCCTGAAGGAACACGGTCTGGGCCTGAAGGAAATTCAGGAAACCATCGAAAAAATCGACCCGATGCCGGGTGCAAAGGAATTTCTGGATGCACTTCGATCTTTCACCCAGGTTGTCATTATCAGTGATACCTTTACCCAGTTTGCACGTCCGCTGATGAAAAAACTGGGCTGGCCGACCCTGTTCTGCAATGAACTGATAGTAGCCGAAAATGGAGAGGTCACCGATTTCAAAATGCGGATCGAAAATTCGAAATACAGCACAGTGAAGGCCCTGCAGTCTGCCGGCGTGGATACCATCGCCAGCGGTGATAGTTTCAATGACCTGGGAATGATCCGTGCCAGCAAGGCCGGCTTTCTGTTCCGCACCACCGATGCCATCAGGGAAGCCAATCCGGATGTTCCGGCACTGGAAACCTACGATGAGCTGCTGGCAGCCATTAAAAAGGCGATGGTAGAGTAATATCATTTTTCGTATAAACATGCTGCAGCCCGCCGGTCATCTGACCGGCGGGCTGTTTTTTTTCATATGCTATCATTTCAATTTATATTTCTTCGCTGTGCCTCTACCGATCACATCAATCAGCCCATTTTCATTCATCTGACGGGCAAGCAGATAGGCTCTCGTCTTCTTGATATTCAGCAGTTCCTGCAGATCTTCATCGGTCATTTCGCCGTACTCTTCCAGATAATCCATTACGGTTTTCATCTGCGGCGTAATTACCAAAGGTACCTTTTCAATCACCTATAGTGTATAGTGAAAATTCACTTTTTATTCACCATTTGAGTTAAAAAAGTGGCTTCGCCACATCAGTGTAGTCAAAGCATTTCACTCTGGCTACACTTTTTCTTTATCTGAACCTGATTTTCATGTACAATAGAATCAGGTGATAAACATGTCAGCTCATTTTACCATCAAACATATTTTAAAAGACCATTGGGATTCCTTCCTTGAAGAAACACCAAATGTCCGATCTGTCGTCATTGATGAAGTCGACAGGGTTCTCTCTTGTGGTGACCCTAAAATGGGTTTTGCTCTCTACAAGTGTCCTCGCTGCGAGAGCGTCCGTTTCGTTCCGTTCCGATGTCACTCCCGTTTCTGCAGTACCTGTGGCACCGCTTATCAGGATAACCGTGCTGCCTCCATTGAAGAAAAGCTCATTAATTGCAGACATCGTCATATTGTTTTTACCATCTCTGATGAGCTCCGCCCATATTTCAGAGCAGACCGCAATCTTCTCAATGTCCTCTTTCGTTCTGCCGCTCAGGTCATTCACGACTGGGCTCTGTCTCTCAACAAGAAGGAACAGTTTCAATTTGGTATGGTCTGTGTTCTCCACACGTTTGGACGTGACTTGAAATGGAATCCCCATATTCACATGCTCATTACGGAAGGGGCCTGCGGTAAGGTTACTCCGTGGAAGTCCTTTCATCATTTCCCTTACACCATGCTTCGCAAACGCTGGATGACAACACTTCTGGCAAATCTGAAATCTTCGATTGACTTTTCCCGTAATTCTTCTGTTAAATTTACCAATCTGGTAAATCGCCTGTACCACAATTATGATAACGGCTTCTATGTCCATGCTCCTGCATCTGATTTCAATTCTGCTTCTAAAGTTACCAAATATATTGTTCGTTACATCGGCAGACCCGCTATGGCACAATCCAGAATTACGGATTATGATGGCAAACAGGTGACTTTCTGGTATCAGCGCCACGAGGACAACAAAAAGGTTGTAGAAACCATTTCAGCCCATGACTTTATCAAACGTCTGATTATTCATATCCCGGAAAAGGGGTTCAATATGCTTCGCTATTATGGACTGTATGCACAGCCATACAGCAAAAACTCTCACCTGATTCGCAAAATCAATCCGCAGAAAAAATCTGCCCGAAAAATTATGCAGCGCTGGGATTTTCGTATCAGCCTGTCGTTCGGACATGATCCTCTAAAATGCAACTGCGGTGAATTTATGAGCTTTGTTGATATCTATTATCCTTGTGACCCTGCACATGGTCCTCCTTTTATGGTAAAATAGATTTTAGAAATCTATGAACCGGAGGCTACCATGGCAGTTACTTACACATATGAAGGAAAGGAACTCACCAAAAAAGAGTACGTTGCAAAGCTTCGCGAAAAATATATGCAAAACCCTCCCGCAGGCTATACACGCAGGGAAATCGAACGCATGCGGGATAATGATATCCTTGATATGGATTACTTCTTAAATGAATTTTGATTCTCCTGAAGCAGATGCTTCATAATTTAGCATGCAATCAATTCCGTTTTACTCCACCCATTTTATTACAGATGGGTGTTTTTCTTTACCCTTCTGCTGCGATATTTCCTATTCAATGAAAAAAGCCTGCACATTTTCTGCGCAGGCATTGATAAGCATAGTATGTTGTCTGTTCTATTTCGCGTTCTCTGCTTCGAATTTCTGCATGAAAGCGATCAGCTTTTCCACGCCTTCCTTCGGCATGGCGTTATAGATGGAAGCGCGCATGCCGCCGATGGAGCGGTGGCCGGCCAGGTTGATCAGACCCTCTGCCTTGGCATCTGCGACAAACTTCTTATCCAGATCTGCATCGCCAGTCACGAAGACCACGTTCATCAGGGAACGGTCCTCCTTTGCAACCGGGCAACGGAACAGCTTGCTGGCATCGATGGCATCATACAGCAGTGCCGCTTTTTCTTCATTGGCTGCCTGCTGTGCTTCAATGCCGCCCTTTTCCAGCAGATACTTGAATACTTCACCGGCTACATAGATGGAGAAGCACGGCGGAGTATTGTACATGGAATCATTGTCTGCATGGATCTTATAATCCAGATAGGTCGGAACGGATGCATCCGCATGGCCGATCAGATCTTCACGAACGATGACGATGGTCACACCAGCAGGTGCCACGTTCTTCTGTGCACCGGCCCAGATCAGGCCAAATCTGGATACATCCACCTTTCTGGACAGAATGTTGGATGACATATCGGAAACCAGAGGAATGTCGCCGGTTTCCGGAATGTAGTTGTATTCGGTACCATAAATGGTGTTATTATCTGTGAAATATACGTAATCCGCATCCGGACGGAAATCTTCCTTCTTTACCTTCGGGATCCATGTGAAAGTATCGTCTTCGGAAGATGCCACCACTTTGATATCACCAAACTTGGTTGCTTCTTTATATGCCTTCTTCGCCCAGGTTCCGGTTACGATGTAGTCCGCTTTTTTGGAATTCTTCAGCAGATTTAACGGCACCATGGAAAACTGCAGCGTGCCTCCGCCCTGTAAGAACAGTACTTTATAATTGTCCGGAATGTTCATCAGCTTTCTCAGGTTTGCTTCTGCATCCTCAGCGATTTTCTTAAACTCCTTAGATCGATGACTCATCTCCATGACAGATTGTCCTGAGCCTTCATAGTTCAGCAGGCTTGCCTGGACCTTTTCCAGCACTTCCAGCGGCAGCATGGACGGGCCGGCAGAGAAATTGTAAACACGATCATACTTGGTTGTCATTTTAATAAGTCCTCCTCTAAATCTAAAAAGTTTTGTTTTGAAAACTGTTTCATATACCGTCTAAATGTGGTATATTTAGATAGTTACCACAAATTTCTGAAATTACACAACGCAGGAGGAAAAAAATGTATCAAATCGCGACCCTTAACAAAATCTCCAAAGTCGGACTTGCTGAACTGACGCCGGAGTATATGGTAATCGAAGACACCGCCAAAGCAGACGGCATTCTGGTGAGAAGTGCAGACATGCTCTCCATGGAATTCAGCAGTGAACTGAAGGCCATCGCAAGAGCCGGCGCAGGTGTAAACAACATTCCTCTGGACCGGTGCGCAGAATCCGGCATCGTTGTATTCAATACACCGGGTGCAAATGCCAATGCCGTAAAGGAACTGACCATCTCCGGTCTGCTGCTGGCAGCAAGACACATTCCGGCTGCTCTGTCCTGGGCAAAAGGTCTGACAGAGGATGTGAGCAAGACTGTGGAAAAAGGCAAATCCCAATTTGCAGGAACAGAAATCACAGGAAAAACGCTGGGCGTAGCAGGACTGGGCGCCATCGGCCGTAAGGTTGCTGCTGCTGCAGAAGCCCTGGGCATGAAGGTCTGCGGCTATGACCCGTTCTTCACCGGCGAAGCGGACTTTACCGTTTACGAGGATCTGAAGGAAATGCTGGCAGTCTGTGATTACGTAACGATCCACATTCCTGCCAACGACAGTACCAAGGGTATGTTCAACAAGGATCTGTTTGCTGCCATGAAGGACGGCACGGTTCTGCTGAACTTCTCCAGAGACAAGCTGGTCAACGACGTGGATCTGCTGGTTGCCATCGAAACCGGAAAGATTTCGCAGTACATCACAGACTTCCCGAATGACAACCTGGTGGGCAGAGACAATGTGGTTCTGCTGCCGCATCTGGGTGCTTCCACTGCAGAAGCAGAAGATAACTGCGCCGTAATGGCAGTACAGGAAATCCGTGACTACTTCGAAAACGGAAACGTAATCAATTCCGTCAACTTCCCGAAGGCAGACCTGGGTCCGATCAGCGGCAATGTACGAATCGCCTTTATGACGAAGGATCTGGACAATCCGGTGGAAGCCATGACCGCACATCTGTCAGAAGCCGGCGCAGCGATCAAACGCATTGTGGGCGGCAACAAGAAGGGCTTCGGCTATGTACTGGCTGAACTGGACACCGCTGAGAAGCCGGGGCTGATCTTCCATGACGAGCACATTATTTCCATCCGGGAAATCAAATAGTCGGAGATGATATAAAATGAACGGTACATCTCTGAATCAGCTTTATCATCGTCTCAATGCACTGACCATCTTCCGCGGCATCGCGGAAGAACCGGTCATCTGCGGTCTGGAGGATCTGCTGTTTGCCATCGAACAGCTGGATCTGGATGCCCAGCTGGGCTGCTACGGTGCCTTCTGTCAGGCCGTCTTCGAGGAAGGCGGCGATCTGAGCCAGGCCATCTGCCGCATCGCGCTGGAAGACGAGAATTTCTATATCATCGGCTGCGCCCGCGGGCAGCAGATGGCACCTGGCATCGACGAGGCGCTGGAAGCAGAACTGGCTCTACTGCAGGAGATTTCCCGGCTGACACCGGCAATGCTGCAGGAGGAAATTGCATATGACGGCTTTCTGCCGAGCTGGACCGTTTCCGCTGTGGATATCCGTGCTGCCTACCATGGACAGATTGCAAATATCGCCTCCACAGGCTACGGCATTTTCGCCCGTTACAACGGTTTCACCGTGAAAGACGGACATCTGGTGCCGATCCGCAGCATGGATACCCAGACCCTGGACAGCCTTTACGGTTATGAGAGGGAGCGGAACCTGGTTCTCGAAAACACCCGTGCTTTGGTAGAAGGCGGAAAAGCCTGCAATGTCCTGCTCTACGGCGATGCAGGAACCGGAAAAAGTTCCACCATAAAAGCGGTTGCACGTCATTTCTTCGACCGGGGACTGCGCATTGTGGAATTCAGAAAAAACCAGCTGGCTGATATCCTGCCGATTATGGAGTTTCTCTCTGACATTCCGCTGAAGTTCATCTTCTACATCGATGACCTGAGCTTCTCTGCCAATGATGACACTTTCTGTGAACTGAAGGGAATTCTGGAAGGCAGCGCCGCCAGCTATGCAGGCAACATCGCCATTTATGCCACCAGCAACCGCCGCCATCTGATTAAGGAATCCATGGAAGACCGGGTTGGCAATCAGCTTCACGTGAACGACACCCTGCAGGAAACCATGAGCCTTGCGGCCCGGTTCGGGCTCACCATCACCTTCTCTAAGCCGGAGAAGGACCTGTATCTGGAGATTGTCCGGAGTCTGGCTGCCGATTACGGCATCGACCTTCCGGATGAAGAACTCTGCCGCCGTGCGGAAGCTTTCGCCATCCGCCAGAACGGCCGCAGCCCGCGAACTGCCAAGCAGTTCCTCCAGCTGACGAAAATCGGCCTGTAGCCGCCAGAAAGAACAAAATAAACATCCACCGGCTTAGCCGGTGGTTTTTCTTATGACGGGCAAAGCCCTCTGTTACCAGCAACGCCTTAAGGCGTAAATGTGGTCTGGCAACATCGCTTTACTTCTTTTTACCTGTAATCATTTTCACTTCGATGTACGTTTCGACCCGTCTTTTGCAACTGACTCCTTGCCACCCGTGAACGGGTCAATGTATTCCTTCATGGTGATCTGATCCTCAAGCATGTCTTCTTTCAGCTGGTTTTCAATGTATTCTGCAATTTTCTTTGCATTTTTACCAGCTGTATCTACATAGTACCCCCGGCACCAGAAGCTCCGATTTCCATATTTATATTTCCAGTTCCCATGGCGTTGATGAAGTATGATGCTGCTTTTTCCTTTCAGAAAACCTACAAAACTTGAAACACTCATTTTCGGAGGAATCTCAACCAGCATGTGGATATGATCAGGACATACTTCCGCTTGAATTATCGTCACACCCTTCCAATTGCATAACATTCTCAATATTTTACCAACCTCCACACGGTTCTCTTGATAAAATACTTTTCTGCGATACTTTGGTGCAAACACAATATGGTACTTACAATTCCAGGTTGTATGTGCTAAACTATTATTGTTATCAGTTCTCATGATATGAACTCCTTTCGGTTAATTAACTGTAGTTGCCAGACCACAAGTTAATTATACTCTAAGGAGTTTATTTTTCTATGGAACGCTAAAGCTTTTTCTGAACCCCCGGTATAACCGGGGGTTTTCTGGTACCAATCGAGTAGGAGGCGGTGATTAGCCGCCGTCCTCTCACACCACCGTACGTACCGTTCGGTATACGGCGGTTTCAATAGTTGACGTGCTTAGACTGATATGCGATGGATAAGTCATAAAACCCATTGTGTATCAGTCTCTCTTTTGATAAGGCTCTGTTGACCGTGCTTGTAGCTGATGTGAACCAGTTCCCTCTGCGGCTGTTAGCCGCCATATGAGCGTAGTATTTCGGGATTCCGAGTTTCATCAGATTTCTCATCTTTGTCCTCGGCCGCTTCCATTGTTTCCATATGCATGCCCTGATTCGGTGGTACAACCATCCATTCAGTTCTTCTATGTTTCTCTTCATATCCGCAATTCCATAGTAATTCAGCCATCCTCTCATGTACTCCTTGATTCTCTCAAGTGCAGGTTTGAGGCTTTGTACCGACCTGCGGGAAGACAGGTATTTCAGTTTTGACTTCATCTTCTTCCATGACTTTGGATGAACACGAATAAATACTCCACTCGCATTCCTTCCCAGTGCAAAGCCAAGATACTTAAAATTTCGGATTGAGAACACACTGACTACACGGCTCTTTTCCCGGTTTACTGTCAGCTTCAATTTCTTTTCCAGGAAGTTTGTACTGCTTTCCAGCAACCTTTGTGCTGCTCTTTCGCTCTTTGCTAGCAACACGATGTCATCCGCATAGCGTACAAAGGCTACACCTCTCTTTTCAAATTCTTTATCGAATTCATTCAGATAGATGTTTGCCAGCAGCGGCGACAGGT
The DNA here is from genome assembly GCA_029219125.1 of Bacillota bacterium. GTDB lineage: Bacteria > Bacillota > Clostridia > Peptostreptococcales > Anaerovoracaceae > RGIG7179. Next base: position 13,649 of record JAQXSU010000155.1, on the reverse strand, counting down.
TCCCGCCCTGCGGGGCGCCTTCTTCCGTTTCATGAACAACACCTTCCACCATGACTCCGCTCTTCAGGTACCGCTTTATCCACTGGATCACTCTTTCGTCATGAATGTTTCTTCTTAGAATGTTCAGGAGCATTTCATGATTCAGTGTATCGAAGTATTTGGATAAGTCCAGGAGTACCGCATAGCGGTATCCGGCTTCTGCATATTCTTTTACCTTCCGAATTGCGTCCTTTGCTTTTCTTCCCGGTCGATATCCATAGCTTCCGTCGGAGAACAACGGCTCATAGATTGGTGTCAGTTTCTGCGTGATTGCCTGCTGAAACACACGGTCTTTGACAGTCGGAATACCAAGCTTTCGCATTCCGCCATCTGGTTTGGGAATCTCCACACGTCTTACCGGGTCGGGTGTATATTTTCCCCGTTTGATTCTCCGGATTAGCTCGTCCTTGCTTTCCCTGAAATATGCCCCGGCCTCATCCACGGTCATCCCGTCGACTCCCGGTGCGCCTTTCTTTTTCCTCACCCTTTTAAAAGCTCTGTTCAGATTGCCTCTGTCCAATATCTTTTCTAAGAGTTCCGGTTCTGCACTGTCCCTTTCTTTCCATATCGAGCGGAATGACCTGCGCACTTCCGCATAGCCTTCATGTTCCGCACTATCTCTCTGCGGACAGCCATTGTTATCAATGGTTTCTGCCTTCATCGGCCACCCCTCCTTTCTCTGTCATACTCAGGACTCCTATTGATTCGGTCCTTCGCTCCACTTCCATTACAGAAGCTTCCTCACTACTACGACCTCTGCTGACTTCTGTACGTTCAACAGTACCTCGCGATACTGGTTACTCTTTTCAGAGCATACCGTACAGACCTCCCCGGGTACTCACACGTTCTTTCTCTCCGTCCATCTGCCATATTTACCCTGCATGATTCCGTGTAGCTATTGGGACTTCGACTTGTTATGCAGCCTTACCCTCATGCAGAGCCTGATATGTTTTCCATTCGTCAGACCGGAGATTTGCCTGCACCTTCCTTCAGATTCTACCTCGCGACAGACACCCTTGGTGTTCGGCTATATCCTTCCCGCTACCGGGCGGATTAGGGACTTTCACCCGTTAGAACGTGCGCCCGCCGGGCGCACATAAATCGAAAGGCCCGCGCCATGTGCGCGGGCCTTCCTTTCTCTTAATCGAGTTTTTTTATTCTCTTGATCGTGTTGTTCCGCTGCGCTTCGCACGGCACTGCAGCCTTTTCCAGTGGTCATGTCGAATCCTGCCGGAATCTGTCGAAAACTGTCAACTCTCAGTGTTTCTTCTGTCACAGCCAAAGCTTCCCGCCATCGTGGCCTGCGCCAGAGTGCAGCCAGAGTGCAGTTAGTTTAATGCAACTCAACAATATAAACGATTTTTTTGCGAAATGCACGTAAAAAATGTGGATTATCCATGACAAACCCGCCAAAAAGCATGAAAAATGTGCTTAAATCGAGAATAATTCTTGATTTTTACGTGTTTTTGACCAAAAAATAGCGTTCTATTGTTGCATTAGTTACTACTAACCACCGCCCCATGTCTCCGCTGTCCTCGCCCAGGCAATTCGGCATGCACCGACGATTCGGTATGCTCCGGCCGTTCGGCGTGCTCCGGCTTCCCGGCGCGCCCCGGCCAGTAGCCGTAGCGGCGTCGGAAACCAAAGAGCAGACCGGCAGCCAGCAGTGCCGCGAAAACTTCGGCAACAGGTACCGCCAGCCAGACACCGTCGATGCCCAGCAGCGCCGGCAGCAGAATCAGCAGGCCGCACCGCATCACCAGCGTCCGTACCAGAGAAATCAATGCGGAGATGCCGCCGTTATTCAGTGCTGTAAACAGCGCCGAAGCGAAGATGCTCACCCCGCCCAGCAGATAACTGAAGGAGAAGATCCGCAGGCCGTGGAGCGCCATAGAAAGAAGTCCGGAATCCCCTCCGGCAAACGCCGCAATGATGGGGCGGGCCAGCAGCTGTGCCGATCCGAACATCACCAGTGAAGACACACCGATGACCGTCACGGAAATCTGCATCAGTCGAGCCAGCTTCTTTCGGTTTCCGCTGCCGAAATGATAGCTGAACAGCGGTGCCGCGCCGGCAGAAAATCCCAGGAAGACACCGATAAACAGACTTTCCACATAGAGCACCGCACTGATGGCAGCGACCCCCTTCTCGCCTGCCAGGTGCATCATCTGCAGGTTGAACAGCATGGTGGTCACAGCCGTCGCCAGGTTGGTCACCATTTCCGAAGACCCGTTGCACATGGCAAACCCCAGCTCCCGGACCAGTTCACCGAAGCTCCCGGTTGCCTGTGTCTGGCCAGACAGCCTTGCGAAATGCAGACGCTGTTTCTTTCCTGCAAACATCACCAGCGGCGGCAGACCTGCCACCATCATGCTGATGACCGACGCATACGCCGCACCGGAAATGCCCATGCCCAGCACCGGGATGAACAGCAGATCCAGCACGATGTGAGTCAGACCGGCGGCAATGGTGAGCCCCATGCCCACAGACGGCCGCTCCGCCGTCACCAGGAAATTCTGGAACAAAATCTGCAGTGCATAAAACACGCCGCCGGCCATCATGACGCTGCCGTACTCCACACACAGCGGAAGCAGGGCCTCATCGGCTCCCAGCAGCCGGTACAGCGTTTCGCTTTTTCCCAGCATCAGGGCGCAGAGCACCGCCGTCAGTCCGGTACTGGCCAGCACCACCACCGTCAGGAACCGGTTGGCTTCCTGCTGCCTGCCTTCGCCCATCTTCCGGGCGATGATGGCGTTGCCCCCTGTGGCAAACATATAGTTGACCGCCATGATGACCGTTACCAGAGGATAGACGATGTTATTGGCCGCCAGCGCGTCGCTTCCGATGAAATTTGCCACCACGATGCCGTCGATGATACCGTACATGGACGAGAAGACAATCATAATGATGGTCGGAAGTGTAAACCGCAGCACGTTTCCGTACCCCAGCCGGCTTTCATAAATCGATACCCCTTTCATGGATAACCCCCCCTTATTTTTCTTCTTGCATTTTTCTTTCATTTCGTTTATGCTCTTAGTGTAAACTATGTTGTAACCACACAGTCAAGCGTATTTCGCAAAATCTTTTCGCCAGGGGGTTTCTTATGAAAGTCACGTATTTTTCTTCCGGGGAGTTTGCGCGGCTCTGCGGTACCACGAAAGAGACGCTGCGCCATTACCATAACATCGGTCTGCTGGTCCCGGCCAGAACCACAGAAAACGGCTACCATTATTATGCTTCCTTTCAGTTTTATGATTACTACTTCATCTCCTCCTTCAAGGGTACCAGTCTTTCCCTGAAGGACCTGCAGCAGCGCCTGGAAGGCAGCGACGAGCATGCTTTTCGGGACACGCTGCAGCACCAGTTAGACGAAATCCGCCGCGAGCAGGAGGATCTGGCAAAAAAAGAAAAACTCCTCCGGAGAACCCTGGAGAAGTTTGAATATCTGTATGAAGGCGACGCCATCGGTCAGGTCCGCCTCTATGACATGGAGGAGGAATACTATATCGCCACACCGGTTCTGGGGAATGCCGGCAGCGACCGGGTCTGGCTGGAGACCATCCGCTCCCACCTTTCCTACTGCAGCAGCCATCATCTCAACCAGGAATACCAGCTGACCTACTGCTGGAATCAGGAAGAAATGCTGGCCGGTGCGGAAAACGACGGCTGGTCCATCTGCAGCCAGATTGCATCACCGGTGGACGACCCGCACCTCCTTCGCAAGCCGAAAGGTGTCTACGCATGTATTTTGCTCAGAGACTATGATTTCTCCATCACCCAGTACGACCTGTTGAAAGAGAAAATCGCCGCCATGGGGCTTGACATCTGCGGAAATGCATATGAATCTGACGTATCGCTGTTTTCCACGGCTATGAAGGACAGCTATCTGACGGAGATCTCTGTCATGGTGAAGTAGCCATCACACCTCCGGCGCGCCGTTCATTCCTCCAGATTGCCGCCCCGGAGAACCTGCAATGCCTGCACCCGGTTTTTTACCCCCAGTTTCTTATACAGGTTGGAGGTGTGCACCTTCACCGTGTTGGGGGAAAGGAACAGGTCTGCGGCAATGTCGTTGTTATTTTTGCCTTTGCAAAGCAGACCGGCGATCTCTTTTTCCCGCTGGCTCAGATGATAGCCTTCAGCCAGCCGGTTCAGCACGGCTTCCGGCGTTTCCGTTTCTGCCTGCACCGATTCCTCCACCGTCTGACAGGAGCGCCAGACAAGGAAGAAATTCAGCAGATTGAACAGGAACCAGAATACCACATATATTTCCTTGTCGTTGCCTACATAGTCCACGGTGGTTCTGGAGTCCAGAATGCTGACGGTAGCAACCACACAGAGAAAAATAAACACCAGATTATAGATTACAAAATATCCTTCGGTCAGGCTCTTTCGGCTGACCGCCATGAGACTCCGGCGGCTGTGCACGGAAAAAACAGCGACTGCCAGTACCGGCAGCAGGTTCAGCACGACCATGACTGCGGTGTACACGGTTTCCGAGGTAATCATGATTCCAGCCGTATAGGTGGTATCTGTCCAGAAGATGACTGCGGCAATCACTGCAAAAAAGGCGGCGGGTCCTTTCCGTTCTTCTGTGTCCAGGTAATCCCTCTCCATGCCTATGAGGACATAGGCCAGCGCAACCTCCAGAACATTTTCCACCACATAGATCCAGTCTGTACTGGCACTGCCCAGGGTGCTTCCCAGAAACAGGATCAGAAAATCACAGACATTAAACAGCAGAATCAGTGCCAGAAACAGCGTCGCCATTCTTCCCTTGATAAACTGATTGGTAACGGCAAGGTTTTTTCTCCTTGCCAGATACTGCAGGGAAAATGCGGAAATGGCGATGAGAATGGTGAAAATATAACAGAGCTGAACAACTTCGATCATACGGCACTCCTTTCCGGTCTGCAGCGGCCGATTTGCAGATTTACTTTTGTATTATCTTATTTCATTATACTGCCGGAAAGTCTTTTTTTCTATAAACTTCTGGATATTCAGCCGGACTTGAGCGTTCTCTTAACGGCGACAGAGAAAATCCGCAGTCATGTGGCTGCGGATTCTCTCACTTTACTTTACTTTTATTCACTTAAATATAAAGCGGACTTCATATTAAGCTTCCATTGCTTTCAGAGCAGCCTGCTTTTCCGCTTCTCTCTGTTCCAGAATTCTCTGATATTCTTCTTCTGTCATCTTCTCCATGGTGATTCCGACGTAGCCGAAGACAATGGATACGATCGGGTTGATCCAGTTGAGGATCGCATACGGAATATATCCGCTGCCTACGCCCAGGAAGGACCGCATGGTCGCGCCGCAGGTGTTCCAAGGGAAGAAATTGGATGTGATGGTGCCGGAGTCTTCCAGACATCTGGACAGGTTCTTCGGTGCCAGTCTCATATCTTCAAAAGCTTCCTTGAACATTCTGCCCGGTAATACGATGGCCAGGTACTGGTCACAGCAGATCGCGTTTACGAAGACACAGCAGAACTCGGTTGCCAGAACCAGACCTCCCCTGCCCTTGGCTACCTTCAGCAGAATGTTTGCAAAGGATGCCATAATGCCGGTGCAGTCCACGATACCGCCGAAGCACATGGCACAGAGGATGATGGAAATGGTCCAGAACATGCCCTGCATACCGTCGCCTTCCAGAAGGCCGGCCAGCTCTACAATGACATCCGATGCATCGTCGGAGACATTACCCATGGAAATACCGTTGTTCAGGATGTTGAATACATTGTTTATCAGGGTATCATCCAGTGCTGCTTCAATATGTACCTTATTCCAGAACATAAACGGAACACCGATGAATACGCCGCCGATCAGAGCAGGCAGTGCAGGGAATTTCATGATAACTGCAATGATTACGAAGATCGGCGGAATCAGTGCTAGTACGCTGATGTTGGAAGATGCCTGGATGAAATCCATAATCTCCGTCATGGTACTCATGTCCGCATCATTGTTGGATGAATACATGAATCCCATCACAGCGTAGGCAACCAGTGCGATAATCAGGGAAACTCCGGTGGTATAGATCATATGCTTGATATGGTCGAACAGGGTGGAACCTGCCATGGCCGGAGCAAGGTTGGTGGTATCAGACAGTGGGGACATCTTGTCGCCGAAGTAAGCGCCGGATACAACTGCACCTGCCGTCATCACCGTTGGATAGCCCAGTGCGGTACCAACACCGATCAGTGCCACACCCATGGAACCTGCGGTGGACCAGGATGAACCGGTAGCCAGAGATACGATACAGCACAGGATACATGCAGTCAGCAGGAATATCTTCGGGCTGATGACTTTAATTCCATAATACATCATGGAAGGAATGGTACCTGCAGCCATCCAGGATGCAATCATGGCGCCTACCACTGCCAGGATCAGACAAGCCTGCATGGAGCGGTTAATGGAAGCCAGGATACCCTGTTCCAGGTATGCCCATTTCCAGCCGTTGGCGCAGGCTACAATTGCAGCAACACAGGCTGCCAGAATCAGAGCGATGTGCGGTTCGCCGCCGCGGTCCATCAGAATGGACCACATAAGCAGTCCTACCATTGCCAGTATGACAATCAGACATTGCCACATAGGAATCTTCTTACCCATAAAAAACCCTCCTTAAAAAAATGTAAAAAAGTATAAAAAACAGCCGACCTTTTGTGAAAAGGTACAGCTGCATTGTAGTTTCTTCACACAGTTTTCACAATTACCCGAAAGTATAAACCTGCCTAAACTTTCGTTTATTTTTCGGGAAAATGCGGAGGGAACACGAAATCGCTTCCACCCGTCAAACGGGTGGTTCGCACTGGGGCTATAAGCCCCTGTTACCGGCCCGCGCCTAAAGACGCGGGCTTTCACTTTGTTCAAGCCTTAGTGCCTTTGCCACTTTTGCCGCCCCTCAAGGGGCAAGTTCTATTTGAACGGGTCTTCTCGTTCTCTTACACTCAGCTTGTCCAAAGCGATATCATGTTTTTCCTGATCCTGAATATACTTTTTTATCGTTGCTTCGTTCAGGCCTACGGTACTTACATAATATCCTTCTGCCCAAAAGTGACGATTTCCATATTTATATTTCAGGTTCGCATGTCGATCAAACATCATGAGTGCACTTTTCCCTTTGAGGTATCCCATGAAGCTTGCAACACTGATTCTCGGTGGAATTGCTACCAGCAAATGGACATGGTCAGGCATCATGTGACCTTCAATAATTTCTACCCCTTTGTATTTACAAAGAAGTTTTATTATTTCTTTCAATTCTTCTCGATATTGACCATAGATCGCTTTTCGTCTATACTTAGGAGTGAAGACGATGTGGTATTTGCACATCCATTTCGTATGTGCGAGACTATAATTTACATTAGCCATAAAGGGCCTCCTTTCTGAATTTACAATAAGGCTTAAACAACTCTATTGTAACAGAAAGAGGTCTTTTTTGGTATAACCACCGATGCGCACCCGCATAGCGGGTGGTTCTTTTGTCTCGTGCACATTGTGCACTCGACGGGCTAAAGCCACATAAAAAAACGGGGATTTCCGCCGGAAATCCCCGTTTTCTATCCATTATATGTAAGATTTGTAACAGATTTTGTACTTTCTTACTGTTTCTTCTCACACGCACCCGACCCTTTTAGCAAAAAACGCCTCAATATGTACGGGTTATGGTTGCGAGTCGAATGAATTCGCTTGCGCTCACATCCTATTTCACACCACCCCCGGCCGCTTCCCCACTCAGTACCCCGCCTTCATTGCCCGGGCCAGAATTTTGCCCCAAATGCGGGCGGTATTTCGCACGTCGGTGATATCGTTGCGGTTATTTCCGAATTCCACCAGCAGGTACCGGTCGGCCAGGCTCTGGTTGTACGGATAGCCCCGCTCCAGCACGGTGCCGGTGAAGCCGCTGTATTTGTCTGCGGCAATATCGTTCATCGCCGATATAAGTTTCAGGTTGGCCTTGTAGTTGGGCACGGCGGTGCTGACCACGTACATGTACCTGGCGCAGGTTTTGCCGCCCACGGACAGGGTAGCGCCCGGCGCGTCGGAAGCGGTGGCATCCCGGTGGAGATCGATGACGCAGCGGATGGTCGGATATTTTTCCAGCAAAATCTTCACGGTCTCGGCGGACCGGCTGTAGGAACTGCTGTAGGACGGATTGTCGTGGAGGGTCTGATCGTGGACCACGGAGATGCCCTCTTCCTCCAGGCTTTTGGCCAGCACCTCGCCCACGTCACGGACGGAGTTTTCTTTCTTTTTCGAGTGGTAGTTGCCTTCGTCGGACGGCAGGTAGGTTTCCGTTGCATGGGTGTGCAAAATCAGCACGGCCGGCTCATCGCCGAAGACTACGGGTTCCGGTTTATCGTCGTTTTGCGATGCGACAATTTTCGACATGTCTGCCTGCCCGTCAGACTGTCCGTCAGCTTTCTCGTCTGCGGAACCGTTGGCGCCCCCTTCTGCGGTTCCTCCGGCTGACCCATGTGTCCCTGCTGCATCCCCAGGGGCTTCATTATCTCTGGAATCAGCCAGCCCGGCCACGGCCCCCGGATAGACCGAACTGATGCAGAGCACGCCGAAATCCGTCGCCGAAAAAGAAAAATCCCGGGCGGATGGATTTTGCGCCGAAATATCAGGCATAAACGCCGTAAACAGCAGCGTGCTGGCAGCATACACCGCCAGCAGACCGCGCAGAAAATGTTTTTTCATAGATGACCCTCCCCGCTTTAAGAGTATATGCCGGGGTGCAGGGTAATATTAACGGCATCGGCGATGATCTGGGAAAAGTCCTGGATGATCTGGTCGATGTCTGTGGAGGTGACGATCATGTCCAGGTCCCGTTGAGAAAGGTACCGCTCCACTTCTTTTTCGTTCCATGGGGCGATGCCTTCGGCGGCGTCCAGGATCAGGGTGCGGGAGTCGATGACGGTGGGTACGCCGATGGAAATGACCCGGCAGCCAAGGGTGTTTTCGGAAATTTCTTTCCGCCGGTTGCCCATGCCGGCTCCCGGGGAGATGCCGGTGTCGCAGACCTGGATGGTGGTGCTGATGCGGCGGATGTCTTTGGCGGCCAGGGAGTCGATGATGATCACCACCTCGGGCTTCACCAGCTGGACCACTTTTTCGATGACTTCGGCGGTCTCCATGCCGGTGACGCCGGTGACAGAGGGGTTGAAGCCGCTGACATTGCCCATCTCCCAGTCGCCGTCGCAGTCGTAGATTTTGAACAGGTGGCTGGTGATCTTGACTTTGTCCACGGTGTGGGGGCCCAGGCTGTCGGGGGTCACCTTTTCGTTTCCCAGGCCCACCACCAGGGCCTTCAGATAGTAGTGGAACGGGATCAGCTCTTTCAGCTCGGCGGCCAGGGCGTGGGCTGCACGGTCGGCGATTTTGTCTTTCTGCTCCAGGATGCCCTTCACTTCCACGGTGATGTAGGTGCCCCTGGGTTTGCCGAAGGCCCGCTCGCCTTCCTCGTCTTCGATGGTGATGGAGGTGACGCTGATGTCTTCGTCCAGCTGGCGGGACTTCCGTGTGAAGCCGGTGAGTTTTTCCTTTTTTTCGAGGATTTCCTGGGTTTCTACGGCCAGGTCGGTTCTGTAATTCATCTGCATGGTTCTTTCATGCTCCTTTCCTGCTCTTTTAAAGAGTTTTTTCGTATTTTCAGGGATATTTTCTTATTTTTCCTTGCAATTTCAAGGTTATTCATATATAATTTATGTTGCGAATTTATGTCCCGAAGTCGCCACCGAGGGACAGGCTAAAAATTATAATAGTGGGGTGAATAACAAATGGCAAACATTAAATCCGCAAAGAAAAGAATCAGAGTAATTGACAAGAAGACTGCAAGAAACAGAAGAATCAAGTCTCATCTGAAGGCTGTTCTGAAGAACTTCGACGCTGCACTGGCAGAAGGCAACTTCGAGCTGGCAGAAGAAAAGTTAAGACTTGCAGAAAAGAAGCTGAAGCAGGCTGCTGCGAAAAAGACTATTTCTAAGAACGCTGCTTCCAGAAAGACTTCCAGATTAACGAAAAGATTCAACGCAGCCAAGGCTGCAAAATAAGTCTCACCCGTCCCCACCCGTGCATAAGTTAAATGCACAGCATGAGCAATCAAAAAAAACCATGGATGTGTCTCCCATGGTTTTTTTCTTTTTTTGAAATCATCCTACACAGCGTGACCATTTTGTGCTATAATTCTCCATTATATGTATATGCTTTTATGTATAATCAACGATATACTGAAAATCACATAGGAGAATGGAGAAATGTGTGCTTTAAGTTACAGAATCAGAAAACTAATGAAGAAAGAGTCAGACAATCTGTTCCAGAAAGGCGTGGAATACGGAAAGCTGGAGGATCTGTCCTATGCCCTGGACACCGACCAGGATCTGACCGCCGAGCAGAAGGCAGAAGTGGATGCTTTCTGGGGTAAGTACAAGTTCGTGGCGGACATGGGATATAACGCATGGAAGACCTATTACAACCGGAGCGGCATCTGGGATCCCAGATATGTTCCGTACTATTTCCTGAAGAAGTTTATCCGACCTTCCACGGCGCCGGAGAACTATATCTTCGCCTTTCAGAACAAAGCCTATCTGCCGAAGCTGCTGGCCAACGCCAAGCAACCCATGACCATCGTAAGACGGGTAGAAGGGATCTACTACAATACCCGGTTCGAAAAAATCACCCGGGATGAGGCGCTGGATCTGGCCCTGGCCCGGCTGCAGGAGAGGGAGATCGTGGTGAAGCCGAGCGGCCTGGCAGGCGGCAAGGGCGTGGAATTTTTCAGCAAAGCAACCCGCGAGGAACTGGCAGAGGTTTTTGAAAACAAAGGCGACCTGTTCGTGGTCCAGGATGCCATCCACCAGCACCCGGAAATGGCCAGGCTGAACGACAGCACCGTAAACACGGTGCGTCTGACCACACTGATGCTGGACGGAAAGTTCATTCCGCTGGCAGCACTGGTAAAGGTCGGCTCGCCCAAGGTCAGAGTGGACAACTACAAGCACGGCGGCTGCCTCATCGGCGTGAATCTGGACGGCACAGCCTTCCCGTGGGCGCTGAATGTAAAGCGGGAACGGGTGACGGTGCTTCCGTCCGGTGTGGATTTGGCGGCCGGCGATTTCAAGGTGGTTCCGTGCTTTGACAGCGTACTGAAAACCGCAGAAAAAGCCCATTATGATATTCCGATTATGAAGCTGATCTCCTGGGATATCGCCATCGATGACGAAGGCGAGGCCGAGATCATCGAAGCCAACTTCGGCGGCGACGTGCGGATGCACCAGGTGCTTACCGGCCCGATCTTCGGTGACCTGACGGAGGAAGTGCTGGATGCTTACTGTCTGCGCGAAGGTTTCTCGAAAGACGGTCTGACGAAGGAATATGATTATCAGGAATTCTATGACCATGTGGTGATCACCAGGTATCTGGGACGTGAGAAAGAAGTCACCGTACCGCCGCGGCTGAACGGCAAACCGGTGGAAGGCATTGCAGCCGGTGCATTTGAATATAATGAGAGGGTGGAAAAAATCCAGCTGCCGAAAAAGATCCGTTTCATCGGCAAGCATGCATTTTTCGGATGTACGAATCTGACAGAAATCAAATTCTTCAAGAAAAATATGGAAGTGGTGGATCCGACCAGCGTCAACCGCTGTCCGAATCTGCCGGCGCAGAATAAGAAAAGGCTCCGGCACGCCGGAAGTCCGAAATAAACACGGGAGGTCTTTATGTCAAAAGAACTGACCCTTGAACGAAAGCTGAATCCGCTGAATGTCTGGTCCCTTGCGCTGGGCAGCATCATCGGCTGGGGTGCTTTCGTCATGCCCGGCACCACCTTCCTGCCGAAGGCCGGTACGCTGGGAACCCTGATCGGCATGTCCATTGCGGCGCTGATCATGATCACCATTGCCCTGAACTACGGATACATGATCCAGAAGTATCCCATCGCAGGCGGTGAATACACCTTTACCGAAAAAACCTTTGGACGGAAGCATGCCTATCTCTGCGGCTGGTTTCTGGGGCTTTCCTATCTGGCCATCGTGCCGCTGAACGCCACGGCGCTGGGTCTGGTGAGCCGGAAGCTGCTGGGTGGCCTGCTGGAGTTCGGCTATCTCTATTCGGTGGCCGGCTGGGACATTTACATCGGAGAAATCCTGCTGGCATCCTTTGCGCTGATTCTGTTCGCATTTCTTTCCATTCGCGGCATCAGCGTGGCCGGCTGGCTGCAGACCGTCATGGCACTGTCTCTGGCCGCATCGGTGGTGATTCTGGGAATCGCCGCCCTCTGCAGTCCCCATACCCAGGCTGCCAATCTTGCACCGGTCTATCCCCAGGGCAGCTCCTCCTTCGCTTCGGTGGCTGCCATCGTAGCGGTGGCGCCGTGGGCCTTCGTCGGATTTGACTCCATCCCCCAGGCTGCGGAAGAATTTAATTTTTCGACGAAAAAAGTAAACTTCATCATGATTTTCGCCATCCTGTTCGGCGGTGCGGTTTATGTGATCCTGAATCTGATCACTGCGTCCGTCATGCCGTGGGAAAGCCTGCTGGAACAGAACTACGACTGGCCGACCGGTGAAGCGGTGGAGCTGATTATGGGCAAACCGGGTCTGATTTTCCTGGGGATCGCACTGATCTGTGCGGTGCTGTCGGGGATCATCGGTTTCTACATGGCCACCAGCCGCCTGCTGTATTCCATGGCCCGCGAAAACGCGCTGCCGGCCTGGTTCGGCAAAATCGACGAGAAGCACAAAACGCCGAAGAACGCCATCCTGTTTGTCATGGTGATCTCCCTGACGGCACCGTGGTTCGGCCGGGAAGTGCTGGGCTGGGTGGTGGATATGTCCTCCATCGGTGCAGCCATCGGCTACGGCTACACCTGCCTGTCCTCCTTCCGCACCCTGCAGTCCAACCCGCAGGATCACAAACCGGTGCTGAAGGTCCTGTCTCTGGTGGGTGCCTTCTTCGCGGTGGTCTTCGTCGGACTGCTGCTGATTCCGGGCATGCCGTCCTATCTGGCACCGGAATCCCGGATCTGTCTCCTGATCTGGTGCGTGCTGGGCATCATCTTCTATCTGAAGACCAACCAAAAAAAGAGTGCTGACGACAAACCAGACGCCGGTGAGAAGAACGATGCCGGTGAGAAGGCAGTATAGCAAAAAATTAATTGAGGTGCCCGGCGGCACCTCTTTTTTTTTGTACTGATTATTCTGATTTTGTTGCATTCTATCATACCGAAAAAACAGCGGACTTTTGTGGTTGCATCGTGGCTCATTCACTTAATCTGACATCTTCGACATCTATTGGAGGCTCTTCAATCGTAAAGTTTGGCATTCCAGCTAAGGTCATAAAAGAAGCCACTCTGCTTTGTACATGCGGGAATAATTTTTTGCACACCTCTACATGAATTTGTTTATTATCTTTATTTTCACCCAAATCAAAAACTCCAATAACAGACATTTCAAGCTTAAAATTAACATCATAATTTATGGGTTCTAGTTCTACTATAGTTGTACATTTACATTTCTTTTCCTGCAAATTATAATTAACCTTAGATGATACTTTCGTTCCAATTTCTATATTCACTTGTCCTTTTACATCCGGAATGAAAATATCATTAACAAAAG
>JAQXSU010000154.1 GCA_029219125.1 Bacillota bacterium | reverse complement strand
CCAGCGTCGTGAATACTTCGCCGTCTTCTGCCGTATCCACCACGATCTTGTGGCCTGCGATGCTGTTGATATCGAAGGCGTGGAGCGGCTGGCCGTATTCCAGCATAACGAAGTTGGTAATATCCACAATGTTATTGATCGGACGCATGCCTGCATGAATCAGCCGTCTCTGGAGCCACCACGGGGAATCGCAGATTTTCACATTCTTTACGATTCTGGCAGTATACCGCTTGCAGAGCGGAGATTTCACTTCGACGCTGATATAGTCAGAAGCATCACCCTCCGTATGCTCACAGCCGGTCTTCGGATAGCGGAGCTGGGTACCGAAAGTGGCAGCCGCTTCTCTTGCCATGCCGATCATGGACAGGCAGTCCGGCCGGTTCGGTGTGATTTCGAAGTCGATGATCGCATCCTTCAGCTGCAGCGCCTCTGCAAAATCCGCACCCACCGGATATTCTCCGTCCAGAATCCAGATGCCGTCTCTCTGGTTCACAGGAACCACCTTATCCTCGAATCCCAGCTCGCCGAAGGAGCAGAGCATGCCGTCAGATTCCACACCGCGCAGTTCCCCTTTCCGGATTACCACGCCGCCTTCCTGCTTCGGCTGACCGTGGAGCGGACCCGGAATCCGGCTTCCGTCCAGTGCCACCGGCACATAGGCGCCTTCAAACACATTCGGAGCTCCGGTTACGATCTGTACCGGTTCCTCTGCACCGATATCCAGCTGGCAAACCACCAGCTTGTCTGCATCCGGGTGCTTTTCTATCTTTACGATCTTGCCTACCACAACTTTTTCCATGTCGTTTCCGACCTCTTCACAGGTTTCCAGATTGGAACCGGATAAGATCATGCCGTCACAGAACTGCTGTGTATCTACATTTACATCTGTATAATCTTTTAACCATTCTAATGAAACTATCATAATTTACTGCCTCCCCTGTTATTTGAACTGATTGATGAACCGCATGTCGTTTTCGTACATCAGACGGATATCGTCGATTCCGTACTTCAGCATGGCTACACGCTCCACGCCGATACCGAACGCGAATCCGGTATACTTTTCCGTATCGATGCCGCCCACCTTCAGTACATTCGGGTGTACCATACCGCAGCCCAGGATCTCAATCCAGCCGCTGCCCTTGCAGACACGGCAGCCCTTGCCGCCGCACTTGAAACAGGATACGTCCATTTCTGCCGAAGGTTCCGTGAACGGGAAGTGATGCGGACGGAATTTGGTTCTGGTCTCCGGACCGAAAAGCTGCTTGGCAAACCGGTCCAGGGCTCCCTTCAGGTCTGCCATGGTGATGCCCTCATCTACCACCAGCCCCTCTACCTGATGGAACATCGGGGAATGGGTCGCATCAGGTGTATCGCAGCGGAAGCAGCGGCCCGGTGCGAAAACGCGAATCGGCGGCTGCTGGTTCTGCAGTGTTCTGACCTGTACACAGGAGGTCTGTGTTCTCAGCAGAACGTCGTCGGA
This sequence comes from Bacillota bacterium, assembly GCA_029219125.1. GTDB lineage: Bacteria > Bacillota > Clostridia > Peptostreptococcales > Anaerovoracaceae > RGIG7179. The sequence goes on along the minus strand of JAQXSU010000154.1, from coordinate 8,636 downwards.
AATATAGAAGGTATCAGTCCAGTCTCTGGCCGGATGATCCGGTCCGGCATTCAGCGCGTCGAAGTTGTTGAACACGGTCTCAACCTCCGGGCCTTCCACAAGGGAATATCCCATGGACTTGAATACCTTGGACATTTCCTCGATGGTAACCGTGATAGGATGTTTGTTACCCATTTCGAAGCCTCTTCCCGGTTCTGTCACATCGATTTTTTCTGCTTCAAATTTCGCCTGCTGTGCTTTTTCTTTCAGATGGGCAAAGGTTTCTTCCAGATGTGCTTCGATTTCCGCACGCACCTGGTTGGCTGCCTGGCCCAGTTCTTTTCTTTCTTCCGGTGTCAGCTTGCCCATACCGCGGAGAATCTCCGTCAGCTGGCCCTTCTTACCCAGCACCTTTACTCTCACGTCCTCCGCATCCTGCAGAGAAACGGCATTTTTCAACTGTTCTTTGGATTCTTCTAAAATCTGTTTAAGTCTTTCTTGCATTTCTTTTCTAACCTCTCGTAATGAATTTCCTGATGTATGACACTACCCTTTCCGGCAGGCTCTCTGCCGCATGGTCTCGTACATGAGCACCGCAGCGGCCACCGCCGCATTCAGCGACTCGATGGTGCCTGTCATAGGTATTTTTATCTTAATATCCGCTCTTTCGATGAGTTCTTTCGAGATGCCATTTCCTTCATTTCCGATGATGAGCGCCACATTCTCCGTCAGATCTTCATCGTAATAATACCTGTCCGTGTCAAAACAGGTGGCTGCCAGTTTACCGCCTGCTGCCTTTACGAACGATACCAGCTCATCGTAATCGTCCATAAAAACAACCGGCACCCTAAACAGTGATCCTGCCGCCGCGCGAACCACCTTCGGCGAGAACACATCGGCTGTACCCTTCATCACTGCCACCAGTCCATATCCGGCTGCATCGGCAGTCCGTATGATGGTACCGATATTGCCCGGATCCTGCAGCCTGTCCAGAACAACAAAATTTCCCGCGGCGCCTTTTTCAATCAGCGCAGCCCGGGAAACTTCCGGTTTCTTTACAATGGCCAGGACACCCTGACTGGTGTCGGTGAGCGCCAGCTTCCGGAACAGACCCTCTTCCAGCACGAAGGTCTTCTCCTCCGTCCCCGGAGGAAGTCCCGTATAGCCCTTCCGTATCAGCACCGTTTCCACGGCTGCCCCCTCCCGGACGGCTTCCTCCAGCAGGTTTTCTCCCTCGATCAGGTAAAGACCCAGCCGGTCCCGGTACTTTCTGGCGGCAAGCTGCTCACACAGTTTCACTATTCTGTTGTCTCTGGATGTGATTTCACGCATGAAACACTGCCGCCTTTCATGATTTATGAATGATACTTTCTTAACCGAAAAGCCGGCTCATCACCGGCTCATACAGTTGTTTACTTTAAAAACTTCGGAATTTCGAATCTGGAAGGTTTTTCTTCCTCCCCTTCCGGATCCAGAATGTCCGGCAGAGTAACCGTTCTGCCTGTTATGCCGTCTATCGTTCCGAACACATCGTCGCTTCCTGCAGTCTGCGGTGCCGCAGTTTCCGGCTTCTTCTGCACCTCCGGTGATACTGCCTCCTGTCCGGTGATGGCTCTGCTTTCCAGACCTTCATCGAACCCTGTAGCGATGACGGTGATGGAGATCTCATCTTCCATCTCTTCATTGACTGCCGCACCAAAGATGAGAATGCAGTCTCTGTCTGCCTGTTCTTCCACCAGGCTTGCAATCTCGCTGACTTCCAGCATGCCCAGATCGTAACCGCCGGATACATAGAGGAGTATCGCCTTGGCGCCCTCGATGGTAGTCTCCAGCAGCGGACTTTCGATGGCTTCCTTGACCGCATGTTTCGCACGGTCGTCTCCGCTGGCATGTCCCACACCCATATGTGCCACACCGCGATCGGTCATGACGGACTTCACATCGGCGAAGTCCACATTGATCAGGGCGAAATCGGAAATCAGGTCGGAAATACCCTGAACGCCCTGACGCAGCACGTCATCGGCCATCTGGAATGCCTGCAGCATGGAGGTGTTTTTCTCACAGTTCTGCAGCAGCTTATCGTTCGGTACGATAACCAGAGAATCCACATATTTCTTCAGGAAGCTGATACCCAGCTCCGCCTGTCTTTTTCTCTTGGCGCCTTCAAAGGAAAACGGCTTGGTCACCACGCCGACCGTGAGAATGCCCATATCCTTGGCTGCCTTGGCGATGATCGGAGCCGCACCGGTTCCGGTACCGCCGCCCATGCCGGCAGTCAGAAATACCATGTCCGCACCGTCCAGCAATGCCGTGATCTCATCCAGCGTTTCCTCTGCCGCCTTCTGTCCGATCTCCGGATTGGCACCGGCTCCCAGTCCTCTGGTCAGCTTTTCGCCGATCTGGATCTTGGTTTCGGAAAGGCACCGGTTCAGTGCCTGACGGTCTGTGTTCACTGCAATGAACTCCACACCCTTCAGACCTGCCTCCACCATACGGTTTACAGCGTTGCAGCCGCCGCCGCCCACACCGATGACTTTAATGACTGCGGATTTATCTAAATTTGTTTCAAACTGTAACATGCTGATTTTATCCTCCTCGGTAAATACCCTATAATATGAATATTGTATCATATCTCTACAGGAAATGCACCTTTTTTTCTTGTAAAAATTGCTGTAATATCCACGTTTTTTCGATCTAATCAATCTTCGGCGTGAAAGAAATGTAATCTCCGCCGCTGACCTGAATGGTGCCCCGCTCGATTTCCCTTTCTCCAAGCTCCTGAATGACCAGCTGCAGCTTGCCGGAATCCATGGCCTCCATCAGATTTTCCGGCGTTCCCTGGCAGATCAGACTGTCATAGACATAAGCACGAATCTGCACCTTGGACAGTTCCACCTTCTTGAAGAACATGTCCCCTTTTTCCATGGAAGAAAGCATTTCCAGGGTCTGCCGCAGCAGGACCTTTTCTTCCGCCTCAATGGGTTCTCCCACCGTCAGCTTGCTGATGGTCAGACCCTTGATCACAGGGATCTTCGGTTCCACGCTGGTTTTTCTGAGGACGGTGCCTTCTCCGTCAATGACCACAAACTTCTCGCCGTACACGATGGCTGCAGTCTGTCTTCTCTCTTTGATCTCGATGACCACTGTATCAGGAAGGGACCGGCGTACGGTCACTTCCTGCATATAGGCATCCCTGGACAGTCTCTGCTGAATATCCGAAAGGCCTGCTTTCCAGAAAATATTGTTTCCGGTCCTGCATCCTCCCATGACCAGAATTTCCTCATCGGAGTAATAGCTGTTCCCCTCTACCTCATAAGTCGTGATGTTAAACATGGGAGAGGACAGGAACCCAAGGGCTGCTCCCGTGATCAGCAGAAACACAGCCAACTTCAGCAGCGGACTCTTCCGTTTTTTTCGTTTTTCTCTCGTTTTTCTTTTCAATGTTTCCTCCCAGCAGCCGGAGCCCTCTCTCCAGCCCCTCATAGCCTCTCTCAATATGATGTATTCCTGTTACGACTGTTTCCTCCTCTGCCATGAGGCCGGCAAGAACCAGTGCCGCTCCGCCCCGCAGATCCTGTGCGCAGACTTCCGCACCCTGAAGTCTGCCTATCCCTTTTATTATAGCATTTTTCCCGCAGGTTTCAATATTCGCACCCATTTTCATCAGTTCTTTTTTATGGGAAAACCGGTTCTCAAAAATTTCTTCACAGATCCGTGTCTCTCCGGCGGCACAGACAGCCAGCGTCATCAGCTGTGGCTGGCAGTCTGTAGGAAAACCGGGATAAGGTGCTGTCGAAACCATTCCCGGGCTTCTGAGCCGCTCCGGCGAGACCAGTTCGATCCGGTCCTGGAAACTGCGGATGCGGCAGCCCATATTCTCCAGAACCTGCAGCACCGATCCCAGAAGTCTGCCGCGGACACCTGTAAGGATTCCTTCCCCGCCGGTACCGGCCAGAGCCATCAGATAGGTGGCTGCCTCAATGCGATCTTCCATGATGAAGTACATGGCGTCAGAAATACCTTTTCCTCCCAGCACAGCGATGGTCCCTGTCCCTGCACCGTATACCTGAAAACCGCAGGTTCGCAGAAAACCCTGCAGATCGAGGATCTCCGGTTCAATGGCACAGTTTTCCAGCACCGTAAGTCCATCTCCCGAAAGTGCAGCCATCATAAGGTTTTCCGTAGCGCCCACACTGGGATACGGAAGTACATATCTTCCGCCCCGGCACCTTCCGCTGCAGACTATTTTTTCCTCGTCCTCTGTTACCGTATAGCCCAGATGGCGCAGCCCATCCGTATGTATGTCTATGGGACGACTGCCGATATTGCAGCCTCCCGGCCGGTAAACCACCGCCTCTCCGGTCCGCATCAGCAGACTCCCCATCAAAAACACCGAAGACCTGAGCATGGACATGAGCTGCCGCGGCACAGCTGCAGAGGTCAGCTGCCGGCTGTCCACCACCAGACAGTTTCCGTCTCTCCTGCAGTCCGCACCCAGACCTTTCAGAATATCCATCATGACTGATGCATCACCGATATCAGGACATCCGTATATTTCATGGATGCCGCCTTTGCACAGAGCAGCAGCCAGGATCGGCAGCGCTGCGTTCTTCGCCCCCTTCACCGGGTACTCACCGTGCAGCGGGGTTCCGCCCCGTATATGGTAACTTTCCAATAAAAACACCTCCTGCATTTACTGTCATAGTATGCAGCTTCGCCCATTCAGGTGCCTACCCTTTCCTGTGCCTCCGCTTCCAATCTCGCCTCCCCCTCACGGCATGCGGTTAGCCTAATCTAATGCAACAATATAAACGTTTTTTTCGCGAAATGCACGTAAAAATTGCGGATTTTGCTCGGAAAAACGCCAAAAAATCCCGTAAACCTGCCGAAATTGGAAATATGTGTAACGAAATTACGTGTTTTTGGGGCAAAATTTGCTTCATATTGTTGCATTAGTCATGCCAAACCGCAAAGGGGATCAGGGAATGTTCTGCAGGTGTTCTGTGGGAGCGGAGCAGAAGCTCCGTCCCAGAAAAAACAAAAACGCCGGAATGATGGAATATCCATCACTTCAGCGCTTTTTTCTGCTCTTTCATTTAAATCTCTTTCCGGATGGTATCGTAGATGATATCCAGGGCGCGGTCCGGCGCACAGCTGCGGCTGGCACGGCTCATGGCAGCCAGATCCTCCGGGTGGTTTTTCAGGTGAAGCACCTCTTCGATGAGCTTCTCCGAGGTCAGATCTTTTTCCTCGATCAGAATGGCGCCGCCCCGGTCGGCCACGGCTTTCGCATTATAATACTGATGGTTTCCCGTCACATTGGGAGACGGAATCAGCACGGAGGCTTTGCCGCAGACCGTGGTTTCCGCCACGGACAGGGCGCCGGAACGGCTGATGACCACATCGCAGGCTGCCAGATACTGATCCATGGGATCGATGTAATCCCGGATCAGGATATTCTCCCGGATCCGGATGTTCTTTTCTCTGGCCTTCTCCCGGGTGGCTTCATAATACCACTTTCCGGTACCGAAGATGAGCATGACCTTTTCCTGGCCGTTGACTGCTTCCATCAGGTCGAAGGCCACTTCATTGATCTTCTCCGCCCCCAGACTGCCGCCGAAAGACAGGATGATGAATGCGTCCTGCGGGAAGCCCAGCTTCCGGCGTGCATCCTCTCTGGTCAGCTGAAAGAAGCTGCGGCGGACCGGATTTCCCGCATCCACCAGCTTTTCCGGTTCTTTGAAATACTTCGCAGCGTCAGGAAAGCCGAGGAAAATATGTTTTACATACCTCTCCAGGAACCGGTTGGCTACTCCCGGATAAGCGTTCTGTTCATGTAAGTAGGTTCGTGCGCCGAACTGATGTCCTGCCAGAAGCACCGGCACGCAGACATAGCCGCCCGTTCCGATGACCACATCCGGCCGGAACCGTTTCATAATCTTCCTGGCCTCCGCCGTGCCCTTCAGCACGCCCCAGCCGGTCTTGAAGATTTTCGTCAGATGGCTTCGGTCCAGCCACATGGCTGTGACCATTTCAAAATCGTAGCCCGCCTTAGGCACGATTTCCTTTTCCAGCCCGGTTTCGTTTCCGATGTAGAGGATCTCCGAATCCGGTTCCATTTCTCTGATTTTATCGGCGATGGCGATGGCCGGGTAGATATGACCGCCGGTGCCGCCGCCTGTAACGATGACTCGCATTTTTTCTCCTTCTGCACTTGGCAAAATCCGCAATCGATACCTCGATTACAAGTCTGAATGTCGTGATACGTTGAGCAGGATTCCCACCGAAGCCATAAACAGCATCAGCGCGTTTCCGCCATAGCTGATAAACGGCAGGATGATGCCCGTCGGCGGCATGGAAGAAGTCACGACAGCCACGTTGATGGCCACCTGCACACCGATCATGATGGTAATGCCTCCCGCCAGCATCATGCCCAGGAAGTCCGGCGCATTCATGGCCACATGGCAGCCTCGCCAGATGAGGATCAGATAAACAACCATCAGGGCCAGCACGCCGAGGAATCCCAGCTCTTCGCCGATGATGGCAAGGATGAAGTCATTCATCGGTTCCGGAAGATACAGGTTTTTCTGGATGCTGTTTCCCAGACCCAGTCCTGTCAGGCCGCCGGTACCCAGTGCCAGCAGAGACTGAACCACCTGCCAGCCGTCTCCCAGCATATCCGCAAACGGATCCAGAAAGCTGAGCATACGCCGGTACCGGTATCCGCCCTCATCCATAAAGATCAGCATCATGCCGCCGGCCACCGCCGTCAGGAACAGCATACCGATGTGCTTCCACTTGGCCCCTGCGATGAGGACCATGCCTCCCACGATGATACACAGGGTCATACCGGTGGACATGTTGGGCTGGCACATGATCAGTCCGAAATACAGCACTGCCACCGCCAGAACAGGTACCAGACCCCGCCAGAAATTCTCGATGATCCGGGGATTCCGGTCCAGGAACCCGGCTGTAAAAATGATGACTGCCACCTTGGCGCATTCACCGGGCATGATGGTAAACGGTACACCCCGGATGCCCAGCCACCGGGTGGCACCCATGTCCGTGATTCCCAGCGGCGTGAAGATCAGCAGCAGCAGGATCAGTCCTGCCAGAAATGCGATTATATACAGCTTGCCCCAGACGTGGTAATCAATCTTATAGCAGATCCAGAGAAGCACCGTACCGATGGCAACCCAGATCAGCTGCTTTTTCAGATAGGCATAGGGATCTCCGCTTTCCGCGATGGCCGCATAATAGCTGGCGCTGAAAATCATCACCGTGCCAAAGATCACCAGAACAGCCACCAGGCCCATGATGATGAAATCGCCGGAATGTACCGCCGGCTTTTCCGGCTGCATCTGCGCTGCCCTTCCTGTCTGCAGGGTGGCTGCGCCCCCCTGCAGGGATGCATCGCTGCGCAGCGTGCCCGTGCCCTGCCCGTAAGCATATGAAGTTGTTGTTCTGTCCGAACGACCCGAACGACGTTTTTTCATGAAATAAACCCGCCTTTTACCAGGATCCCAGGTGAGCTACACAGTCTTTGAAGTGATCGCCCCGCTGCTCGAAATTGTCATACATATCCCAGCTTGCACATGCCGGAGACAGGAGCACCGTATCTCCCGGCACGGCCCTTTCACTGGCTTTTCTCACGCATTCATTCATATCCTTCGCATAGGAATAGTCTTTGAATCCACACCGGTCAGCAGCTTCGGCAATCAGCTTGCCGTCTCTGCCCAGCAGGATCATATGCTTCACACTGCCGTGGAACTGGCGGATCAGTTCATCAAAGGTCTGACCCTTGCCGTCGCCCCCTGCAATGAGTATGATATTCTTTTCAATGGCACGCAGCGCTGTCACTGTGGCATCTACGTTGGTCCCCTTGGAATCGTTATAATATTTTACGCCGTCAATTTCTCCGGAGAACTCAATTCTGTGGGCCACGCCGCCAAATTCCCGCAGCGTCTTCGCAATCACCTGAGGATCGATACCGGCGAAATAGCAGATGGCCGCCGCTGCCAGTGCGTTTTCCACATTGTGGCCGCCGATGATATGCAGCTCATCCGCACGGCAGAAGGTGACCAGTTCACCCGCCTCATTCTTCAGAACCAGCCATCCGTCCTTCACGAAGGCACCGAAATCCAGCTCCTCCCGCCGGCTGAACGGAACGATCCTGGCCTTGCAGCCATACTGCTCTGCCAGGGCATAGCACTGCTTATCATCGTAATTCAGCACACAGTAGCCGGAGGCGTCCTGATTGGCGAACACCTTTGCCTTGGCCTCTCCGTAACCCTCCATGGTATGATGGCGGTTCAGATGATCCGGCGTCAGATTCAGAATGGCGGAAACCACAGGTTTGAAATACCGGGTGGTCTGCAGCTGGAAGCTGCTGGTCTCGGTCACCAGCCAGTCATCCTCGTCCGCATCCAGCGCCTTGGAAATCACCGCAACGCCGATGTTTCCCACCACATGGGTGCTGCGTCCGTAGGCCTTGAAGATCTCACCGGTCAGCGTGGTGGTTGTGGTCTTGCCGTTGGTTCCGGTAATTGCCACGAAATGGCCCCGGGCGATCCGATAGGCGATTTCCAGTTCCCCGATAATCTCCACACCTTCTGCTTCCGCTTCACGGATAAACGGCAGCTCCGGATTGACACCCG
>JAQXSU010000153.1 GCA_029219125.1 Bacillota bacterium | reverse complement strand
GCAAGCTCCCGCATGATCAGGTCTTTTTCGTCATAGGTTCCTTTCCAGAAGTCCATGGATTCCTCCAGTGCCTGTGCCATGCTTCGCCCCACGGAAACCGCAGAGGATATGGAATAGAGCACATCCCGGAACTGCAGCAGCAGGATCCTTTTTCTCCGCTGCAGCTGCCATCGTATGTACCGCGGCTTTGCCATCAGAAACAAAACGCCGCCGATGCAGAGTCCAATGGGCAGACTGTCATAAAACAGCCAGCCTGTCACAGTTCCCGACGCCAGCGATACAGTCAGCACCACCCCCAGGTCAAGCAGGGAGAAATCCCAGATTCCGTAATTTCTGCACATGCTGTTCTCCTTTCCATAAAGCTTTCCTGCCATGCTTCAGCCGGTTTCCCGTGGGCGAAAGACTTCCGCCATCCTGCCGTTTCAGCAGCGGATTGAGCAGGAATTTACCGTTCTCAAATCCTTCGATTTCAGTGATCTCCACCACTCTCCTGCGTCCACCCTCCAGCTTTTCCACATGGACCATGATATCCAGTGCTTCCGCAATCTGGGCACGTACGGCATCGATGTGGAGCGGCATAGCCATCATGTACATGGTCTCCAGCCTGCGCAGCATGCCCTCCACGGAATTTCCGTGGCCGGTGCTCATGCCCGAATGGCCCGTATTCAGCGCCTGCAGCATGTCCAGCACTTCACTGCCCCTTACCTCTCCGACGATAATCCGGTCCGGCCGCATGCGAAGACTGGATTTCAGAAGCTGCGACATGGTCACCTGGCCCTTCCCCGCTGCGTTGCTGTTTCTGCATTCCAGGTGAACGATGTTTTCCACGCAGGTCAGCTTCAGCTCGCTGGAATCTTCAATGACGATGACCCGTTCACCGGCGGGAATATGCTCTGACAGGGCATTCAGGAGTGTGGTCTTCCCCGACGATGTGCCTCCGCTGACAAAAATGTTATATCCGCATTCCACCAGGCAGGCCAGGAGCTGTGCCCCTGTTTCTGTCACGGTTCCGCTTCCGATCAGGCTTTTCAACGTAAGGAAGTTTTCCGAAAACTTCCGTATGGTCAGAATCGGTCCGTTGACAGCTACGTTTCGGTAAACTCCGTTGACACGGGATCCGTCCTCCAGGCGTGCATCTACGATGGGCTGCATCTCATTGATTTCTCTGTGCACCTGCGCAGCGATGTTCCGCATGATGTCCTCCAGCTCTTCCAGAGAGTCAAAGGTCATGGGACAGCGTTCCAGTCTTCCACCCCGTTCGATGAAAATGTCTTGCGGGCCGTTGACCATGATTTCCGTCACGGAAGGGTCCTCCATCAGCGGCTGCAAAATGCCCAGCCGGCACCGCGTCTTATAGAACAGCTTCCGGATCATACCGTCCAGTTCCTGTACAGAATACCGTGCTGCCGCCTCGTCTCGAAACACAAGATCCACGATCCTCAGCATGGCGTCTTCATCATTTGCCGCGGGCTCTTCCCGGAGCCCGCGGCGGAAAGCTTCCAGAACCCGCTCAAAAAAACACCCTCTGTCGTTTTCGCAAAATCTTCCATCAAAGGTGTAACCTTCCTTCATAAATTTATCGTTCCTTTATTGTAATTATTTCACATCACAGGTAAATAATAAAACAGCTGCAAGTCCATTGCAACTGTTTTCGTTCGTCAGGAATCGACAGTTCCCGCCCTGTTCTGACATGGTCCGACACCCGTCGTCACCATACGGTTTTATTCGACATATTTCGAGGGGTATTTTCGTAAAAATTCATCAGAATTTCTGTCAGATTTTTTACACCGATGGCGAAATTTTTCGTCATGGCGATATCGATCCGGCCGGTTTCACGGTCCGGCAGAAAGCTTTCTCCATCATGGGCGATTTCCAGAATGACCGGTTGTTCATCTGATGCCGCCATGACGGCCGGTTCCCGGTTTTCTGTTCCGTGATTCCATACCATGATCCGCCGCTCCGAAAAAATGACCGGTGTATTCAGGCTCTCCGAGCAGGTCAGCGGATTCGGGGCCAGGGCAAAGTCCAGTAAGCACCGGCCGTCCATCCGGTTTCCCACCTCCACAAATACAGAACACATTTCCGCTGCCTGCTTCCCGATGGACCGTGACCTTTCCCGGCTTCCCAGATCCAGGATGATCCGGTCATATCCGCCTTTCTCCGCCAGGTGCGTCAGCAGTTCCAGACGCTCTTCTGCCGGAAGACAGTCCATCCCCTCCGACATCTCCAGACCGTAACAGTCTCGCACCATGAAGCGTTCCACGCTGCACGGCAGCCCGTGAGACAGGCGGTAAAGCAGTTCTTTACCCCTCTGGGGACATGCTCCAGACGAAATTGCTCCAGACGGACATTCTCCAGGCGGGCATTCTCCTGAAGAACCTTTTCTCTGGAACAGTTCCGCCTCCCGGTACACCCATGCGCCATCCATCTCCGTCAGAGGCAGATACAACACCTTTTCACCGTATGCACCGGCCAGCATCCTTCCCGCCGTCACCGCCAGTGCGGTCGTTCCGCATCCGCCGTATAAGCCCAGAAATCCGATGATTTCCGTCTGCCGATCGCCTTTGCACGGCCGGCCATCTCCGTTTCGCTGGTCGTTTTGCCATGTTCCCCGCCGATGCCGCAGACTTTCTCCGCTGCCGGCACATCTCCTTTCCTGCACCCGGTCCGCAGCCGCCTGTACCTCACGGCAAAGCTGCGAGATCCTGCAGGTTTCCGGGTCTACGATCACCAGACCCGGATGTGATTCGCCTCCGGGCACGCCTTCACAGGACTCCGGCAGCTTGTCCGACAGGTTGATGCAGTCCGTCACCAGCACTTCACACTCCTCCGGCAAAATCTCCGGCAAATTCTCCGGCAAAAGCTCCGGCCGGCCTTCCGGTAGCTCCGGCTCCGCCACTTCAATCAGGAAACCATTCCCCGATTCGGCAAGCCCCCTTGCCACTGCCCGCCCGAAGGCAGGCTACTTCATTAAAACAGCAATTCTGACAGGTTTCATCACTTACCTCTCTTTCTCACTGTTTCCCTTTGCCCTTACAGCATATGGCAGCTTACAGAAAATGTCAAGCTATTCTTTTCCGCAGCGGTTCTGCTGTTCCTGCAGTTCCCGCAGCTTCGAAAGAGCCTGATGCAGGGTTCCCACCTGATCCACCAGCCCGATTTCCACCGCTTCCGGCCCGAACAGCAAAGTCCCCACGTCATTGGCCATATTGGACGTACAGTTCATCTTTTCTTCGATGACCTGCCGGCTGGCCTTCGAATGCTCCACGATGAAATCCACCACCCGTTCCTGGGTCTTCTTCATATAGGCAAAGGTCGGTTCCGCCGTGATGAGAGTGCCCGATGTACGGATGGGATGCAGCGTCATGGTGGCAGATTTCGCCACAAAAGAATAGTCCGCCGACACCGCCAGCGGGATTCCTATACTGTGGCCTCCTCCGATGACCAGTGACACCGTCGGTTTGGAGATTCCCGCCACCAGCTCCGCCAGGGCCAGACCCGCTTCCACATCGCCACCTACCGTATTGAGAATCAGCAGCAGTCCCTGAATCTCCGGGTTCTCCTCCACCGCAATCAGCTCCGGAATCAGATGCTCATACTTGGTGGTCTTGTTCTCCTGAGTCAGCACCGTATGCCCCTCCACGCAGCCGATGATGGACAGATACTGGAACGGACTTTTGAAATTGCTGCCGCTGGCCAGCATGCCCAGTTCTTTGATCAGATCTGCCGTGCCGCTGTTTTCCCCGTCCGGCTGTTTCTCCTTGTCCTTTTCTTTTTCATCGCTCATATTCTCTTCCCCCGTTTCGTAAAATTTACTACTATTATTCAGCAAAGGAGTCTGTTTTATGCGGTTAAGTGAAATTGGCGACAAAGAGGTGGCGGACATTTCCAAAGGCAGTCTTCACGGCAAACTCTGGGATGCGGAAATTCTGTTTGATGAAAAAACCGGGGTCATCCAGACCCTGCTGGTGCCCGATTTCCAAAGCGCAGACCGGCACATGCGCGGGGAGTTGCAGCTTCCCTGGAATTCGATTATAATCATAGGGGAAGATATCATTCTCTTTAAATCCACCTATCAGTAAAAACAGTTTCGGAGCAAAATCCATGCGCACTACATTTCATAAGCGTCTTGTTTTTCTGATTCTTCTGGGGCTTCTGCTTTTTCCGGCTCTCGCCGGGTGCGGCAATGCCGCAGGAGATGCCGAAAACGGCCAGTACGAAATACATACGGAAATGATCTTTCTGGAAAACGGCCGCGGTTCTTATACCCTGGCTGAATTTGCCGTTCCCGAAAACTATATGCCCGCCGGTGCAGAAGGAAAGCCCGCCGCAGAAGAAGGCCAGCCCGCCGGTGCGGGCACCGGCGGCTGCCCCATGGTGGCGGTGGCCCACGGCTTCACCGGCACCATGGACAGCGGCGGAGCAGCGGAGCTGATCCGCCGGCTGGCCAGAGCTGGAATCGCTGCCGTGCGTGTGGATTTTGATCCGTACCTGACACCGGAAAAAAACAGCGACCCGTCGAATCGCGCCTGCGAGTATACTTTGCGGGACATGGAAGACGACCTGACCCTGGCCCTGCAGTATGCCTGCAGCCATTACCGGATCGACGAAAACCGGCTTGGTGTCTACGGACGCAGCATGGGTGGACGGGTGGCTATGATGATGGCCAACGAAAGCTACAGCGGCTTCGAATATCAGGCCATGGCACTGGTGGCCCCTGCCGGGAACGACCGGGCCATGATCTACTTCATGGGCGGACAGCAACGCTGGGAAGAAATGAAGGCGCAGGCTGCAGCAGACGGCTATGTGCAGTATAAGCAGCTGCGGCTCCGGCCCGACTGGTTCGCCCAGTTTGAGGATTACGATCCGTGCGCCCACGGGGATTCTTTCGGAGACAAACCGGTGCTTGTCATCTGCAATACCCTGGATCATGTGGTTACGGACGAAACAAGCCGGCAGTGCGCTGCGGCCTATGAAAACAGCCGGGTGATCGAGGTCACCACCGCGGATGGCCATGGCTACGAAATGAGCCGGAAGGATTCCGATTTAAAAAACATGCTCATGGATGAAATCGTCGCCCATTTCGCAAAAAAACTCTCATAATTCCGATTTATGAGAGTTTTTTTCTGCTGCGGTTTTCCAAAATCGGCATTTTGTTTTCTTTTGGAAAACATTTTCGACATTGTGGAAAACATGCATCATCCATACAGTTATTATTTTACATATCACACTTATAATTACTTCTATTTTGTTCCATTTCCAGTGTCGATTCCGTATAAACTCTCTTTTTCATGGGGTAATACAT
>JAQXSU010000152.1 GCA_029219125.1 Bacillota bacterium | reverse complement strand
ATTGGGTGCCCCAAGTGCTCCGGTCGCCCCATGGGACCTGGGCATTCCGGTCGCCCCATGGTCTCTGCGGAGAGCACGGCTTACTCCACCCGGCTTCTGCATAAAATCTCCTCGCTGCACCTTTCCACCACGTCGGGGTCTTTGGCCAGCACGTAGAAGAAGAGCGAGGTGTCATACTCCGGCAGGTACTTTCCGTACAGACGTCCGAAAAGATCCACCGGTGCGAAGTCTGCGCCGGTTCCCGCTGCTGCGTTGTCGGAAGAACGAACCGTGCCTTCATGGCCGGCCGCGCCTTCATGGCCGGCTGCGCCGGTTCCCGCGCCTTCATGGCCGGCTGCGCCGGTTCCCGTTCCTTCAAGGTCAGCCGCGCCGTTCGTGAACCCCGGCGGGCCGTACTGCAGGTACGACTGATGGAATTCTTTCTTCGTATGGGCCACGCCGTTGACCGTCAGCACCGCATCGGCCCGGGTCCAGCCGCCGCTTCCTGCGAAGTCCACCCCTTCTTCGGTGCCGGTCAGCGCCCAGTCGAACACCAGCTGGCTTCGGTCGATGCCCATGTCCCCCAGCACCAGCTTCTGAAAGTCGAACTGAGGCACCTGGGCTGTGGCAGCCGCATCCAGCTTTCCCTCTGCGGTAAACCCGTAAGGATGCCGGCTTCCGTCCGCCTCAGTTACCTGTCCCGATACCAGATACGCACCGTAAAACCCATTGTAATAAGGCGATGCGGTATCATACAGGCGGCTGCAGCCCGCAAGCAGGTCAAAGGCCGGAAAGTTATACAGTATGGTCAGATCCAGGCCGCTGTAATCCGCTCGGCCGGTCGAAGACGCTCCATCTCCTGCCGCAGCGGTGCTGTCGGCGGCCTGTCCGGCGGCGTCTCCCTTTCCGATGACGGCCTGGGCAGGCTGCTCTGCCAGAAACCGCCGGAACCCGACGCTGTCATTGAAGGTCATGACGAAGGGATACCAGTCCTTTTCTTTTGTAATTCCGCCGCCCGGAATCTCCAGTGTGATACCCTTTTGGGCCATGATGCTTTCCTTCTCGTGGATGCCGCTGTACACCTTCATCACCGCCAGACTGACGGGATAATTGGACAAAGGCGAGAGCAGAAAAAGAACCAGAATCATGAGCCCGGCCAGAATCGCAGCCAGCTTCTTTCCTACTTTCTTTCTTACCATTTTTTTATCTGCAGCTTTCGGATCAGTTTTGAATAGATGTGCTCTACGAACCACGGCTCCTTCGATGCAGCCAGGGCCTCTTCAAAAGGGAACCACCGGACTCCGGTGTTTTCCTCGGCATTGATCCGGAGGGGTTCTGCTTCGTCAGCCTCCAGCAGGTAGGTCAGGTTCAGGTGCAGGTGGGATGGCACCCAGCTTCCATGCTTCATATGGCCGTCCACCGTCAGGGTCTCCAGGGAGAATATCTCCTCCCGTACAGGCCGCAGGCTGCCGGCCGCGGCCTCAGGCCCCTGGTCTGCCGCGGCCCGGCCTTCATTCGTGGCTGGTCCGCCGGACGCGGCCCGGCCTTCTGGTTCTGCGGCTGCCGGCCGCAGGCCGGCCTTCATCAGGATCGGGTTCGCCGGCCGCAGGCCGGCTTCCTCGCATGCCTCTTTCATGGCCACCTGCAGCAGGTCCGCTTCTCCGTCGGCATGACCGCCCAGCCAGGCCCAGGAATCGTAAATTTTATGATAAGCCATCAGCACTTTCGTCCGCTGCCGGTTCACCACCCAGGCGGAAGCCGTCATGTGAGCAATCCGGTTGCCTCGAAACAGGCAGTCCGGGTTCTTCCCCATGAAGTCCAGAATCTGCTTCTGTTCCCAGGTTTCCTTATCGGTCCAGGGCTGGTACAGCCGGATTTCATCCATCAATGTTTCCAGATTTTTCCCCGTGTTTTTTTCCATACCTCTCCTCCGCTTTCCTCGCTTTCTGCGCCGCTTCTTCGGATTTCTGCTCCGCTTTCTCCGTATTCTGCGCTTCTTCCGCGCACTTCCTCGCTATTTCCCGCTGGCCGCATCCACTGCGTCCATGAAGGCAGCGCGCATGCCTGCGTGCTCCAGTGCCATGACGCCGCGAATCGTAGTTCCTCCCGGGGAGCAGACAGCATCCTTCATGGCGCCCGGATGTTCTCCGGTTTCCAGCATCAGCTTGCCGGTGCCGATGACCATCTGTGCCACCAGCTGATAGGCTGCTTTTCTCTGAATGCCGTGCTTCACCGCCGCGTCTGCCATGGCTTCCATCATCATGCTGACGAAAGCCGGGCCGCAGCCGGAGACGGCCGATCCCGCACCGATCAGGTGTGCCGGCAGCTTCACCACGGTGCCGCAGGCCCCCAGCAGGTCCTCCAGCCAGTTCTGCTCTTCGTCGGTCAGGCTGCTTTTATCCTCCAGAATGAAGACACCTTCCCGCACCTGGGCCGGGGTGTTTGGCAAAACATACTGCACCCGTGTCGCCGGATCCACCAGGACGGCATATTTCTCCCAGTCCCAGCCGATGGCCACGGACACCAAAGCTTTGCCCGCCAAGGCTTCCCGTACCTCCGGCTCTGCCAGCACTCCTTCAATCTGATACGGCTTGCATGCCATGATCACCATATCACTGTCCTCTGCCACCGCCAGCGCCGTCGGGCGTGTCGAAAATCCCAGGGACTGCGCATTTTGTCGGAGCTTGTCCTGATTGGGCGCGAAGGCGCACATGTCCTCCCCCCGCACCTTGCCTGTGGCCAAAAATCCGGCCGCCAGCGCCTTTGCCATATTCCCCATGCCGATAAAACCGATTTTGTTCATTCGTCTGTTCCTCCATTCTGTCTGCATTCCGTTATTTCAGTTCCAGCTCCACCGGGCAGTGGTCCGAGCCGAAAACATCCGTATGGATCTTCGCCCCGGCCAGCCGGTCCTTCATGCCCTCCGACGCAATAAAATAGTCAATCCGCCACCCCGCGTTCTTCTCCCGGGCCTTGAACCGGTAGGACCACCAGGAATAGATGCCCTCGGCGTCAGGGTAAAAATACCGGAACGTATCGACAAAACCGGAATCCAGGAGGGTGGACATTTTGCTCCGTTCCTCGTCGGTGAACCCGGCATTCTTCCGGTTGGTCTTCGGATTCTTCAGGTCGATTTCCTGATGGGCCACATTCATGTCCCCGGCAGCCACCACCGGCTTGGTCTCCGCCAGCTTCAGCAGGTGAGCCCGGAACGCGTCCTCCCAGGTCATCCGGTAGTCAAGCCGCTTCAGCCCATCCTGGGAGTTGGGCGTATAGACCGTCACGAAATAAAAATCTTCGAATTCCGCCGTAATCACCCGGCCCTCGTGGTCGTGCTCGTCGATGCCCAGCCCGTAGGTCACCGAAACCGGCTCTTCTTTGCAAAATATGGCCGTTCCGGAGTATCCTTTTTTCTCGGCGTAGTTCCAGTATTGATGGTACCCCGGCAGGTCCAGTTTTATCTGTCCTTCCTGCAGTTTTGTCTCCTGCAGGCAAAATATATCGGCGTCGATTTCGCGGAAAAAGTCCAGAAATCCTTTTTCCACCGCGGCCCGCAGGCCGTTTACATTCCATGAAATCAGCTTCATTTCATCATCTCCTCTCCCCAGTCGCTGAAGGCTTCCAGCACCGGCATCAGTTTGTCTGCTTTTTCGGTTGACGCATATTCCACCCGCACCGGTACCTGCAGATATTCAGTCCGCTCCACCAGTCCGGCTTCTTCCAGTTCTTTCAGGGAACTGGCGAGTACCGTGTTGGAAATGCCGTCCAGCTTGCGGCGCAGCTCGTTATACCGCAGTTTTCCCTGGTTGTTGAGGGCGCAGATGATCTGCATTTTCCACTTGCCGCCCACCAGGGACATGGCGTAGTTCAGCGGGCACTTTTCCATGCAGGGACAGTCGTAATGGGTCTCAATCAAGGTAAGTTCCTCCTTACTTAGTCAGCTTTTTTTGCGTTCTTGCAGTTTGTCTCTGAAGTGAATATAATTGTAGCAGGGTAACAAATTACCGCAAGGCTATAACAAAATTATATCAGGTAAGGAAAAAGGAGTAAATAGGGAATTATGGATATTTATCTGCAGGGACTGACCATGGGTCTGGCTTATGTGGCGCCCATCGGTCTTCAAAATCTTTTCGTCATCAATACGGCACTGACCCAGCCGCGGCGCCGGGTCTTCCTCACCGCCCTCATCGTGATCTTCTTCGATGTGACGCTGGGGCTGGCCTGTTTCTTCGGCGTGGGAGCCATCATGCAGGCTTCGCCGCTGCTGGAAAAGGCGGTGCTGCTCATCGGCAGCATCATCGTCATCTGGATCGGCCAGGGGCTGGTCCGGGCCAAGGACACCATGGACACCAGCACCAAAGTGGACATCCCCATCCTGAAGGTCATCTCCACTGCCTGCGTGGTGACCTGGTTCAACCCACAGGCTCTCATCGACGGCACCATGATGCTGGGCGCTTTCAAAGCGACCCTGCCGGCCGGCACGGACTTTTTCTTCGTCGGTGGCTTCGCCTCCGCCTCCGTGCTGTGGTTTCTCTCGGTATCCACGGTGATTTCTCTCTTCAGCGCCCGGTTCACGGATAAGACGCTGCGGGTGATCAACGTGATCTGCGGCGTGGTCATCATCTTCTACGGCTTCAAGCTGCTGTGGAACTTCGTGCAGATGGTGATGTAGGCAGCGGTTCGGGGTCGCCAAAGGCGGATCGGGATCGCCGGCGCCGGCTTGGCGCCTCCTGCCCGGGGCGCCGGGGCGGGCGAGAGCCGAGGGCTGTCAAAATCCTGGAGTCTCCGCCCCTCAAGCGGGTGAAAATCTTTTTGCAAAGCGGATGGGACGCCAATCGTACCGTTTGTCGGCGATTGGCGTCCCGTTATATAGGCGGCAAGAAATAATCTGACCGATTATTTCTTTTATTTTTCTTTTTATCAAATTTATTCCTGTATCATTTTTACTATTCTTGTTATATTTTGCATTCATTCTCGTGCCGCAGCTCGATTTTCCTCCGAAGTCAGCGCAAAATCACTCTGACGGGACGCCAAACCAATTTCGGGAGCTCGTTTGGCGTCCCTTTTTGTGTGCAAAAACCGTTTGACAACAAAAAATGACGCAAATTCATGCTGTCCTTCTGAATTTGCGTCATCCTCCGCTGCCGTTTCATGCGCTTTTCTGCCAATTCCGCGAATCGCGCAGCGATTTCGTACAATTTATTTACAGTTATGTATTTATTTTCAATGCACGTGGCGCTGATTCAGGCTTTTTCTTCTTCCCATCCTTCGAGCAATG
>JAQXSU010000151.1 GCA_029219125.1 Bacillota bacterium | reverse complement strand
GACTGGGAGCCGGGATCCGTCTGCCTGCGTCACCCTCAGCACCATTCACTCCAGCAAAGGGCTGGAATATGATCGTGTCATTCTGATGGATGCGCTGGACGGGATTTTGCCTTCCTCGGGTGCGGGCTCGGGTTCCGGTGCAGGCTCTGGAAGCTCTGGCATCTCCGGTGCAGGCGGTTCCGGCAGCTTTGGCGCAGGCGGCGCAAAATCTTTCCTCCCGGCGGATCTGGAGGAGGAACGGCGTCTGTTTTTTGTGGGAGCGACCCGGGCCAGGCAGGAACTGATTCTGGTGGATTACAAAGGGGCGGAGTGTCCGTTTCTCCGGGCGTTTCTGCAGCAGGAGCCTAAGAAAAGGCAGGTTCTGGTGTCGAAAAAGAGTGAAAATGTGCAGTATCAGCCACTGGAGTATCAGCGGCGGAGAAAGCAGGAAGAATTGATGCATCAGGAAGCACGGCGACCGCACGCAGACGGTGCGGATGAAGCCTTTCCTGCGGAATGCTTCCCAGCAGGATGCCGTGTACAACACGGAAAATTCGGCATCGGCGTGGTGGTGTCTTCGGATTCAGCAGCGCTGATCGTGGATTTCGAGGAAGCAGGCGAGAAAAAGTTCCTGCAGGCCTCTGCCGGTAGGTTTCTGAAGCGAGTTTAGAATTTGAAAAGTTGACTTTTTTGACGTTATATTTTATTGAAAAGTAGGAAATAATACCGTATTTTTTCATTGAAAAGTTGCAGCTGGAGGTTCGGTCATGCTTTTTGGCGGCGGGACTGAAGTCACAGACTGGAGCAGGGAAGAATAACGAATCGAGAAACAGGAGCAGCATAACATGAATCAGCAATTGCAGAAGCAGGAAGAAAAATTTCAGCAGATGACCGAAGAACCGGTGGGTAAACTGATCCGGCATCTGGCGGTGCCGTGCATCATCAGCATGATGATCACCGCCTTTTATAATCTGGCGGACACGTTTTTCGTGGGACAGATGCACAGCAATACAGCCACCGGAGCGGTAGGCGTTGCGTTTTCCCTGATGGCGATTATCCAGGCCATCGGATTCTTTTTCGGACATGGAAGCGGGAATTTCGTATCCCGGGAGCTGGGCCGGCAAAACCGGGAAGCTGCGGAAGAGATGGCAACAACGGGATTTTTTCTGGCCATGATGACCGGCGTGGTTCTTCTGATTCTGGGACAGTTCTTCCTGACGCCGCTGGTACGGATGCTGGGATCTACGGAGACCATCATTCCGTATGCCAGAAGTTATGTACGGATTATCCTGATCGGTGCGCCGTGGATGACGGCTTCGCTGGTGCTGAACAATCTTCTTCGGTTTCAGGGCAGTGCTATCTACGGAATGGTGGGCATCACCGCCGGCGCAGTGCTGAATATTGTTCTGGATCCGCTGCTGATTTTCGGGTTGGGACTGGGGGTCGCCGGGGCGGCCATTGCGACGATTTTCAGCCAGTTTGTCAGCTTCTGTGTGCTGCTGATCCAGTGCCGGCGGGGCGGAAATATCGCCATTCGGTTCAGTCGGTTCCGGATTACAAAGGAGTATCTGATTGAGATCATTCGGGGCGGTCTGCCTTCTCTGGGACGGCAGGGACTGGCATCGGTGGGCGCCATTGTGCTCAACCATTCTGCCGGCATTTACGGCGATGCAGCCATCGCGGCCATGACGGTGGTAAACCGGATTATGATGACGGCAGGCTCTGCCCTGGTGGGGTTCGGACAAGGCTTCCAGCCGGTGTGCGGCTTCAACTACGGTGCCGGTCTGTGGCACCGGGTTCGGGAAGGGTTCTGGTACTGTGTCAGAACGGCGACGGTGTTCCTGATTGTATTTGCCTGTTTGGGCATCGCACTGGCACCGCAGCTGGTGGCTCTGTTTCGGGATGACCCGGATGTCATTCAATTCGGCACGCTGGCCCTGCGGCTTCAGTGTCTGACTTTCCCGCTGTCCAGCTGGATTGTGGCCAGCAACATGATGCTGCAGACCATCAACCGCACGGGTCCTGCCACGTTCCTGGCGGTTGCACGGCAGGGACTCTTCCTGGTGCCTGCCCTGCTGCTCCTGACACCTGTCCTCGGTATGCTTGGCGTGCAGGCGGCACAGCCCATTTCGGATTTACTGACCTTTGCTGCGGCGATTCCGCTGCAGCTGATGACGCTGCGGGATCTGAAGCAGGGAGAGAAGGAATAAGCCTCGGTAGAAATCCCGCTTCAGCCCAATCACCAAAAAACACAAAAACACCTGCGAGAGCGACTTCGCAGGTGTTTTTTTGTGGCGGAGATGGTGGGATTCGAACCCACGCACCGGTCACCCGGTCTGCCGCATTTCGAGTGCGGTCCCTTGAACCACTTGGGTACATCTCCCCGATCTCCACGTTCGGCGCCTTGCTGAAGGGCACCTTTGATTGATGCTGCTTTGCTGATTAAATCAGCCATAATAGAATACCACAAAGAGGACGGAAGTGCAAGATGAATCGCAAAAAAACCGTGTTAAGCTCATGAAAAAAGTGTACAGGTTCTGCTCCGCCCATTGAATCTGCCGACAGAAAATGGTAAAATAGGACCATTGAATGCATCGATCAGAACCACCAGTGGAAGTCATCACTGGAAACCAACCGGCGAGGAGGAATGACTTTTGAATATCTGCATTTTGATGGGAAGTCCGCGTCCGAAGGGAAATACGGCGGCGCTTCTTGCACCTGTGAAGGAAGAACTGGAAAAAATGGGCCATACCTGGACGGAATTCGCCCTCTATGAAAAGCATATCGAGCCATGCATCGCTTGCCGCCATTGCCAGAAGGACTGGAGCAAGTTCGGCTGCGTGCACCTGGATGACATGCAGGAGATTTTCGATGCGGTGCTGGACTGCGATCTTCTGTTGCTGGCCACGCCGATCTATTCTCTTTACTGCACGCCGCCGCTGAAGGCTGCGCTGGACCGCCTGGTTTACGGCATGAACAAATATTACGGCGAAACCTGGGGCCCGTCTCTGTGGGAGGGAAAGCCTGTGGCGCTGGTGGCAACCTGCGGGTATCCGGTGGAAAAGGCTGTGGATCTGCTGGATGAAGGCATCCGCCGCTACTGCAAAAATTCCAAACTGGTTTATGCGTGCATGACCGCCGCCCGCCAGAGGAAATACGGAGAAGACTTCATGACAGAGGATATGACGGCCCAGGCCCGCGCCTTTGCACGGCAGCTGGATGAAGCTATGCAGGCGGCAAAGAAAAACACTGTGGAGGGTGACCATGCATAAAAAACTTGACATACAGATTGCGGACCCGTCGGGCAACATCACCATTTTCGTCCGCACGCCGGTGGAACGAAGGCATTATCAGCAGGTGGCCGGACAGCTTCTGGCCGATGAAGACTACGGTGCCGAGCAGGTGGCGTTCATCTTGTCCAATTCCGATTCTTCGCAAAATCCATCCTCCGGGGTTTCGGACTGCGCGCCGGGGATTGCCGGGGATCCGGATGTCGACGGCCGCATGGAGATGTGCGGGCTGGAGTTTTGCGGCAATGCTTCCCGGGCTTTCGGCCTGATGTTGGCCAGCGAAGCGGGGGAAACCGGCCATGTGACGAAACGGATTCGGGTCAGCGGCTGCGATGCGCCCCTGACGGTGGTGCTTGACATGGAAACAAGCCGGGCCAAAATCCGCATGCCGGATCCTCTTTCCTGTGTAGTGCAGGGGGACCGTACCATTGTGGATCTGGGCGGGATTCTGCATATCTTGGTGGAAGCACCGTAGACGGTAGGATGCTCGGAGGAACAGCAGGCGGAATTGGAACGGACTTTCTGCAATATCCGCAGCGAGGTTT
>JAQXSU010000150.1 GCA_029219125.1 Bacillota bacterium | reverse complement strand
TTCCTGCGTTACGATCTTTTTTGTGATCGCGTTTAATTTTTTCCTGTTCCGGGTCATGCCGGGCAATGTGGAAACCATTATCGCAAAGGCGAACACGTCGGAGACCGTAAAGGCGCGCCTCATGGCGGAAGCAGGTCTGGACCAGCCCATTATGACACAGTTTGGAATTTATCTGGAAAAATTGCTCACGGGAGATTTCGGTGAATCGTTCTATACCTATGATGGGAGCTCCAATGTGCTGGCCATCATAGCGGGACGGCTTCCCAATACGGTCATTCTGCTGCTTTGCGCAGAAGTCGTGGCCATCCTGCTGGGGCTTCTCATCGGTGTCATCTGCGCTCAGAAGCGGGGCAGCAAGCTGGATACCGGGCTGCTGTCAGGATCACTGGTTTTGTACTCCATGCCCACCTTCTGGTTCGCCATGCTGCTGATTTTTTTCTTCTGCGTTATACTCCGCATATTCCCGACCGGCGGCATCACGACACCGGGAACCAATTATCAGGGCTGGATGCATGTACAGGACTATCTGCATCACATGATACTTCCAATGCTTTGTATGGGCCTTCTGATGATCGGTGTCTATGCTGTCACAATGCGGAGCACCATGATGAATATTCTCACGGAGGACTACATACCTGTTCATCACCCATGATCTGTCTTTGGCATGGTTGATTTCTGACCGGATTGCCATTATGTATCTGGGAAAAATCATGGAAATCGGCACTGCGGACGAAATCGTCAGAAATCCGATGCATCCGTACAGCCGGGCACTTTTGAATATCATGCCGGTACCGGGTAAGATCCTTACAGAAAAGCGTAAGATCCTCCAGGGGGAAACACCAAATGCAGGGGCTGTGGTTGAAGGCTGCAAGTTTTGCGGGCGGTGTCCGGAAGCCATGGATATCTGCGCCGGAACGGAACCGGAAAACGTGGAAATTTCGCCGGGGCATTTCGTCATGTGCCATAAGTACGCGGCACTGATGACGGCGGCGGAAAAGGAGGGAGGACAGCATGGAAATCCTGAAACATCTGAATCAGTTGATGGAGTTTAAAAGTGTCAGTGAAGACCGGGAATGCTGCAAGGCAGCACTTCGCTATGTTATGGAACTGGCAAAGAGCTTTGGTCTTGAGGCAAGAACAGGCAGATACGGTGATGTGGGTATCGTGGACCTGGGCGAAGGACCGGAGACTGTGGGAATTCTGGCCCATGTTGATGTGGTGGCAGAAGGGAACCCACAGCTGTGGGATTTTGAGCCGTATCATTTGACAGAAAAGGACGGGATATTGTACGGCAGAGGGATTGTGGATGACAAAGGGCCCGTAATTGCCAGTCTGCATGCCCTGAAGAAGATAAAGGAAGCAGGGATCCCTCTTAAAAAGAAGCTGCGGCTGATTATCGGTACCAGTGAGGAAACTCAGTGGACCGATATGGACCACTATAAAGAAGAATTCGAATTGCCGGATTATGGATATTCTCCCGATGGGAATTTTCCCATTTACAATCAGGAAAATGGATACATGGATGTGGAGCTGCGCTTCGATGAAAGACTGCCGGAAGGGATCGGCGGATTTACCGGAGGAAGTGCGGCGAATGCCATCCCGTCTTATGCCGCTTACGAAAAAGAAGGAAAGACGGTGGTATTCACCGGAAAAGCGGCCCACAGTTCCGCACCGGAGCTGGGCAGGAATGCCATAAACCTTCTTTGCGAAGCGGTATCCCAGGAATACGGGCTTCAGTTTGCCCGGACAATTCAGGACTATTTTCCGGAAGGAACCTATGAAAGCAAGTTTCAGTTCCGAAAAACAGACGGCAGTTTCAGCGAAAAAGGGAGTCTGACCATCGTACCGACACTCCTGCGGCAGGAAAACAGCAGTATCTTCATCAATTTCAACGTAAGACAGTGCTGCGACATACCTGGCAGGTCTGTTTTGGAGGGCCTGCAGGAAAAGGCAGAAGCTTGCGGCTATGAGGTTATTCTTCGGGAAAATCAGGAGCCTATCCGGGTGAATGACGATCAGCCCTGGATCCGGCGCATGCAGCAGGTGACGGAAAAATATGGAATGGA
>JAQXSU010000149.1 GCA_029219125.1 Bacillota bacterium | reverse complement strand
CTTTTCCTGCGGATTTGAGAGCGCCAGCTATTTTAACCGGGTGTTCCGCAAGCAGACCGGCATGACACCGATGGAATACAGAAAACATATGGAATAAGCATGCACCTCAGGGCATACATTGCCTTGAGGTGATTTATTTATGAAGAGAAAACTGATCTGTACGGCAGCCCTTGCCGTTGTGATTGTGACCGGCGTTCTTTTTGCAGGAGGTTTTTTCGGAGGAAGCGGAAGACCGCTGGCACTACCGGAGAGAGATGCATCAGACGGCGAGGCGGCACCTGAGTCCGAAGCGAAGACCATGACCGAAGCAGTGAACGCAGCTGCGGACGGCAACTGGGGTCTCAGTTTCCAGCAGGATGGCGCGCCGCCGGTGGGAAACGCCACCGCAGAATATCTGCAGCAGTTTGACGCCTGGTATATCGGCCCGGAGGAAAAATCTATCTGGCTCACCTTTGATGCCGGCTATGAAAACGGCTATACATCCGATATCCTGAATGTGCTGAAGGAAGAAAAAGTACCTGCCGCCTTCTTCCTCGTGGGAAACTATATGACAGAAAATCCGGATCTGGTGAAACGGATGGTGGAAGAAGGGCACATCGTAGGTAATCACACCATGCACCACCCGGACATGTCTGCCATTGCAGACAGGGAGTCCTTCGAAAAAGAACTGTCCGCACTGGAAGAAACGTATCAGCAGGTGACCGGTGCCAAAATGAAGAAATATTACAGGCCGCCTCAGGGCAAATACAGCGAGACAAACCTGAAGATGGCCAGCGAAATGGGCTATACCACTGTATTCTGGAGCCTGGCCTACGTGGACTGGCTGGAAGACAGCCAGCCTTCCCGGGAGGAAGCACTGAACATCCTTAACAAACGAATCCATCCGGGTGCCATTGTGCTGCTCCACTCCACATCGAAAACCAACAGCCAGATTCTGCAGGAACTGATTCAGGGCTGGAAAAAAGAAGGGTACGTTTTTCGCAGCCTGGATGACCTGAAATAGTTGGCAGAGAGAAAGGATCAGGAGAATGGATTTTGTTAGATAGAACAAAAAAATAATAAAAATATGTTGACAATCAACAAAATCGTGCTATAATAGGAGAATATTTAAAAATACCGGTAATTAAATATTCAATCAGCGTTTCGAAACCAAAGACACATCATAATCAAGGAGGGCATTCTCATGTATTTATCAGCAAGCACGATGTGGGTGTTAATTGGTGCGGTTCTGGTCTTCTTCATGCAGGCCGGTTTCGCCATGGTGGAAACCGGCTTTACCCGCGCGAAAAATGCCGGAAATATCATTATGAAAAACCTGATGGACTTCTGTATCGGAACCATCGTATTCTGGCTTCTGGGCTTTGGCATCATGTTCGGCAGTGCCAGCAGCATTTTCGGAGGCATCGACTTTTTTATCAGCAATTCTGACAGCTATTCTGCGCCGGACGGCGTTCCTCTCGAAGCATTTATCATCTTCCAGACCGTCTTCTGTGCCACGGCGGCCACCATCGTTTCGGGGGCCATGGCAGAGCGGACCAAATTCATATCCTATTGTATCTACAGCGCAGTAATCAGCCTTCTGATCTATCCGATCTCCGGCCACTGGATCTGGGGCGACGGCTGGCTGGCGGAACTGGGCTTCCATGATTTCGCCGGATCCACCGCATTGCACATGGTAGGCGGCGTGGCAGCACTGATCGGTGCCATCATCCTGGGACCTCGTATCGGAAAATATACGAAAGACGGCAAGTCCAAGGCCATTCCGGGTCACTCCCTGACCCTGGGTGCTCTGGGTGTTTTCATCCTCTGGTTCGCATGGTTCGGATTTAACGGCGGTTCCACCGTATGTGCTGACGGCGATGAGGCACTGGTTTCCATGGGGCACATTTTCGTGACCACCAATATGGCGGCTGCCTGTGCAACCTTTGCAACCATGATTGTAACCTGGATTCGCTATAAGAAGCCGGATGTGTCCATGACTCTGAACGGAACTCTGGCAGGTCTGGTTGCCATTACGGCAGGCTGCGATGTGGTATCCACGGCAGGCTCTGCAGTCATCGGACTGATTGCCGGCGTGGGGGTGGTCTTCGCAGTGGAATTGATCGACAAAATCTGCAAGGTCGACGATCCGGTGGGTGCTGTCTCTGTGCACGGTGTCTGCGGTGCCCTGGGTACCATTCTCACAGGTGTATTCGCCCTTGACGGCGGCGTGCTGTATGGCGGCGGTTTTTCTTTCCTGGGTGTGCAGATCCTGGGTGTGGCCAGCGTCATCGTTTATGTGGCGGTGGCCATGTTCATCGTTTTTAAGATCATCGACGCAACGGTTGGCCTGCGTGTATCCGCAGAAGAAGAACTGACTGGTCTGGACCTGACAGAGCACGGCCTGGTCAGCGCCTATGCGGACTTCTCACCGGTCATGATGACAGGTGCAGATTCCATGAGCGGCGGCCTGAGCGGATTCGGCGCAGCAGATGGACAGGCAGCACCGGAAGCTGCAGCCATTCCGGTGGAAGTGCTGAAGAAGAATACGCCGTCTGTAGATGCACCGATCAAGCAGGTGACCATCATCACCAACAGAAACCGCTTCGATGCACTGAAGAACGGACTGGCCCAGATTGGCGTCACCGGCATGACTGTGACGGAAGTCATGGGATGCGGCGTGCAGAAGGGCGTAACCGAACTGTACAGAGGTGTTCCTGTGGATATCACCGTACACCCGAAGGTACAGGTGGACGTGGTAGTCTCCAAGGTTCCGGTGGATACCGTGGTGGAAACCGCCAAGAAAGCCCTCTATACCGGCCACATCGGCGACGGCAAGATCTTTATCTATGACGTGGAAGATGCGGTGAAGGTAAGAACCGGCGAGCACGGCTACGATACACTGCAGGATGAGGACGTGAAGTAACAGACAGAGGCGGCGACGTCTGAAATGGAAATGAAAAAAGTATGAGAAAAGGGCTGCAGCCTGAACGGTATATCAAATAAACGTCAGGGCTGCAGCCCTCGTTTCTATGTCCGGTTTCTCAGCGGGAGAGATATCGATGGTGTCATGCGATCTGTGAAAACCGGAGTTCTCCACATCATGGCCGATTTCTGTCTGTATGTCGAACTTTCTGCGATTTTTTCTCCACTTTTGGGGTAGAGGGACAGATTGTGGCGAACGATATTTTGGTTTTCTTTGGAATATCCGCAGTCCAGGCGCTTTTTTGGCACATTTCCGGCAAATTTGGTCGTATGGCGTTCGACACGTAAGAGCCTGGATTATGCAATGTGGAGAACTTTTTTGAAAAAGTTCTCCACAACTGTTGTAAACTGCTGAAATGTGTAGAAATGTCCGGGAAAGCGGAAGGGAGATATGAGGCTGAGTTTCATGGAGCTTAACATTAAATAATTAAAATAGTAGACGAGGTGATTTAGCTTGTTTAAGCAAACAAACTAAATTTACTTTGTCTATTTTGGTTGTTTTTTGCTCATTTGTAAAATAAACTAAATGTTGCCGAAATAAACGAAATGATTCTATATGTGCATTGCAAAATCAAATTGGTGGTTTACAGACAGAATATAAGATGCTAAAATACAATTGTCAAGAGAATATGCAACTAAGGCGGATGACTTTCGGAAAGGTTGAATATGTCTGATTATGAAATCCTGGTCATTGTAATAATGATTATGGGGCTGATCAGATGGGATAACCACAAAAGAAAGTAAATAACCGCCAAGGCTGGGAACCAACAGGCGGTTATTTAAGAATTTAATTAACCAAATTTTAGGAAGTCAGCCGATAGGCATCATTCTCTTGACTTTTATTATACCATAAATAGTCATGTTTGCAATGTGAAACTGAAACAATTTAACATCCTTTTTCCAAAGAGCTTTCGGGCTTTTTTTTTCATACAAAAAATCAAATCGAAGGGAGAAAACAAAGTGAAAAAACGAGTGAAACTGAAACAGTGGATGGCGGTCGTGCTATCCGTTGTCATTCTGGCAGTGATGATGCCGCAGGCAGCTTTTGCCTCGACGAAGC